>CAYWSY010000039.1:0-17274 GCA_964461105.1 uncultured bacterium | reverse complement strand
CCCCGAAAAAAGAATCGAAAAGAGACCAAAATAATCCCGAAAAGCGACGAAGCAATCTTTTCCAAACACTACCTTAAGAGAGCCGCTTGCAAGAAATACACCTATGCCATAGGCTCTTGATATTCAGATTTGAAGGAAGGAATTCAACATGTTTGGTTTGTTAAAAAAAGTTTTTGGCACCGCTCAAGGAAGACTCGTCAAAAAATACGCAAAAATCGCAGCTGAGGTCAGCCGGTTGGAAGTGCGTCTACAAAGCCTCACCGATGATGAAGTGCGCTATAAAACCGTTGAATTCCGCGAAAGGCTCCAACAAGGGGAAACTGTCGATCAGATCCTGCCAGAGGCATATGCCGTCGTTAAAAATGCATGCCGCCGTCTCTGTGGAACTCAAGTTGACGTTTCCGGTTACGCGCAAGAATGGGATATGGTTCCCTATGACGTCCAGATCATTGGCGCAACTGCACTGCATTATGGTGCCATTGCTGAGATGATGACAGGAGAGGGAAAGACGCTTACTGCCGCAATGCCTCTATATCTAAATGCGCTCACAGGCAAACCTGTCCACCTCGTGACTGTCAACGACTATCTCGCTTACAGGGACTGTGAATGGATTGGGGCGATTTTCCGTTGGTTGGGACTGACCGTCGCTTCTCTCACGAGCAGCACTCCCCATCACACGCGCAAAGATGTGTATGCAGCCGACATCGTTTACGGGACCTCATCTGAATTCGGATTTGATTATCTTCGCGACAACTCGATGGCGCAGAGCCAAGAAGAGCAATGTCAAAGAGGCCACTACTTTACCATTATCGACGAGGTTGATTCGATCCTCATCGATGAAGCGCGCACTCCGCTTATCATCTCAGGCCCCTCTGCAGCTTCCCGTCAAATGTACGATGAACTCAAGGAAGATGTCTCCAATCTGGTACGCCACCAGCGAGATCTGTGCAACCGCTTAGCTACAGAAGCGCGCAAAACGCTTGAGAAATTAGGACGCTTTTCTGAAACCCCTCAAGAGCGCTCTCTCAATAAAGAAGAAGACGCCGAAGAGAAAGAAGCCTATCGTAAACTCTGGCTTGTAAACAAAGGAACCCCTGAAAATAAGATTCTTAAAAGAGTCCTCGAAAATCCCGACATGCGCTCCCAAATTGACAAATGGGACATCTACTTCTATGCAGACCCCAACAAAGAAGAGAAACAAAAAGCCCTCTCTGAGCTCTTCATCATCGTCGATGAAAAAGCAAACGAATTTGAGCTTACCGACAAAGGGATCAACCAGTGGCTTCATGATGCAAAAGCCACAATCTCTTCTGATGATTTTATCATGTTAGATCTGGGCCACGAATACGCCCTCATCGATCAAGATCCCGACTCCGATGAACAGACAAAACTCCAGAAAAAAGTCGCTTTAAGAGAACAAGATTCCCAGCGTAAAGAACGCGCCCACAACCTGCGTCAAATGCTCCGCGCTCACCTACTCATGGAAAAAGATGTCGACTACATCATCGCCGAGAACAAAATTGTCATCATCGATGAAAATACAGGTCGCCCTCAACCCGGACGTCGCTTTTCCGATGGCCTCCACCAAGCCATTGAAGCGAAAGAAGGGGTTGCCATCCAAGCAGAAACCCAAACCTATGCAACCATCACACTGCAAAACTACTTCCGCATGTATGAAAAGCTCGCAGGAATGACGGGAACTGCGATGACCGAAGCCAATGAATTTAAAGAGATTTACAAGCTCGAAGTATTAGCAATTCCAACCCATCGCTCCTGCAAACGAAAAGACACAGACGATGAGATCTACATGACCGAGCGAGAAAAATACAACGCAATCCTCAAGGATGTTCAGGCGGCCCATGCACAAGGAAGGCCCATTCTGATCGGAACCGAATCTGTTGAAGTTTCTGAAAAACTCGCGCGGATTCTAAAACAAAATAAACTCGAGCATACAGTCCTTAACGCGAAAAATCACGCCCAAGAAGCGGAAATCATTGCAGATGCTGGATCTCTCGGAGCGATCACCGTTGCTACTAACATGGCAGGGCGAGGAACCGACATTAAACTGAAAAAAGGGGTTGCTGAAGCCGGCGGTCTGCATGTGATCGGCACTACCCGCCACCAATCTCGTCGAATCGACAGACAACTGCGTGGGAGATGCGCTCGCCAAGGGGATCCAGGCACCTCTAAATTCTACGTCTCCTTTGAAGATTCTTTAATGCGCCTCTTTACCTCTCCTCGGATCACTGGGTTCCTCCAGAAATTCCGCCCTCCAGAAGGGGAAGCGATCTCTGCAAAGGTGCTCAACAAATCGATCGAAACCGCCCAGAAGCGAGTCGAGCAGCGCAACTACACCATGCGTAAACACACGCTTGAATACGATGATGTCATGAACAAACAGCGCGCAGAGATCTATTCTTTCCGCAATGAAGTGCTCCATACCAATAATACTCTCCCCCTTGCGCGAGAAATCCTTGAGAGTATCCTCATCCAAAAATGTCATCAGCATTTCTCTTGTCGCACACATGACGGTGGATGGGACCCCCAAGGCTTCCAATCTTGGCTTGTGTCCCACTTCCCTCTTGCGTTTGAACCTGAAGAATTCGATAACGATTATCTTACGATTGAAGATATTGAACGGATTTCTACAGAAAAGGTGCTGACCGCCTTTGATCATAAGATCCATCATGAAGCAGAGAAAATTGCACAGGTTCAAGCGATGATGCCAAACCTCCCTCACCGCATGGATCCCGAAGCGATCTTACATGAAGTGGTCCGCAGCTTACTCATCCGCAATATCGATCGCCTGTGGCAAGAACACTTGCTCTTCATTGACCACCTCCGCACAGAGGTACACCTCCGTGCAGTCGGGCAAAAAGACCCGCTGCTTGAATTCAAGCACGAGGCCTTTGCACTCTTTGACTCTTTAAGCTTGCGCATTAAGCAAGAGATTGCCCATGCGCTCTTCAAATTTGAGATGCGTCTTCCTGAGGCCCCTCCACAACAATTCGTTCCACCTCCACAAGAGAGGCGCCGTCCGTTGATTGATCTTTCACTCATGCCGGAAATTGAAGCAACTGCAACAAGAACAGAAAGGGAATAGGAAAACACATGCTCCTGCGGCAAGGCCGCAGGAGCATGTGTTATTTCAGCTGATTTGCTTTTTTAAAGCCTAAGAGCACTAATGGAGCTGCTGCAAGACAGTAGACGAACCAATAACTGCTATTCCACTCGAGTTTCAACACCCCCCCCTCTGAGAAGAAAAGCTGCAGAAGACCCAACATTAAAAGATTGGCTCCAACCGAAAGAAAAAACAAAGGCCAAAAACTGCTCTTATCTTCAACTTGGTCAGTTTCTTCAGCAGCAATCACGGGCGATCCCATCGAAACGGCTGTTGCAAACCGCTTTTCAGATACATCTTTGAAAGGGTCAACTTGTTTAAAAGACGAAACACTTTTATGTTGTTCTGCTGGAGCTGGATTCACATTCTTAGCTGCGTAAGGAGGTGGATAAAGCGCACTTAAACTATCATTTAATGATTGTTGTTTTCGAAAATCAACATCGCTGCCGCTTCCATGAGGAGTACATTCCGCCGCACAATAAGGGCAAATAATCGCCTCAAACGGAATCCTCCCATCACAATTTCCACACAGCTTTTGACGTTCTTTTTGTCTCATCTCCCTTGATCCTCCACTAAGCTGAAACCCATCCTCTTCATCTTGTCACAATACTCGAAAATGCGCCAGCCTTTTCAAGCTCATAGACAAATCAATTTTTTGCTGCCTAAAATCACATAATTGGTTATAAACTTCGACTTCACTTACCCTTGAGGTCATCTTTATGACAACAATCCATCTTGCAACACATCTCTCCCCACTCTCCACGCATTTAATTCAGCGCACAAACGCCACATCACTCTCAAACACATGCTACGAGATTGCCAAACAGGCCTTAAAAAATAGCGCTGCTCTTGCTGCAGGCGGAGCGCTCGGCGCATGCATTGGAATCATCACTGGACTACCGTTGGTTGCTACAATCACAATCACAGCGTTGACAACTCTTGGTATCGCTTCCTTGTTTCCATGCTTCCACTCATCGACACCTCCCTCCCATGTGTTACCCCCATCTAAACCAGAAAAAAAACGGCATCACAAATCAACGTCCTCTGCAAAAAGTCCAAGAAGCAGTTCTTCAACACCACGCAAAGCTCCTGTGCCCCCGCTGCGGATTCCCTCTCAACGGCTTACACCTCGTAGGACAAGCTCGAGATCTGCACGTAAATCAACACGGGAAATCCTGCCAGAGCGCCAGGAACAAGCTCCACTTTCAGCAAGTATCATCCCCTCTTTTCCACAACCACAAATCGTTATCGAATTTCCCAAAGATCAGCCACTTCCGAATACAGCAGAAAAGCTTACTATTCAAGAGATCGCCTCACAAACTCCTGCTAGAGCGGCGCGTTCAAATGCATCTGCTGACGCACATGCAGTTAACATTGACATGTATTTAGCACTCATCTCCCACTACGAGAGATGGATGAAAAGGATTGCAGCTGATGATTTTGGAATCATGCTCCCCCCCCACTACGTCCAAGCCAAAATCAATGACTTTCTCACCGTTTATCACTCCCATTTAAACGAACGCGCCACTATATGTACACCAGAACAGTTTCAATATTATGTTCTCAATCCAATCTATGACCGATTACATTCTTCTGAAAATCGACGCCAATTCGTGGAAGAATGTTTTCAATTACAACGCGCAGAAGAAGTCAAGCAAGCTCCACTCTCTTATCTCGAAAGGCAACTCGGCTATGACCTGCCGGAAACTCAAGCTGCAGCAGTCATGCAACAGGTGCAGCTTGAATTAGACCAACTGACACCAGAAACTCATCTCCATGAAATCGAAGTCCTTCAAGAAAAGCTCCGCGCAACACTCAATGCGCGTGCGCTTGAGACCTTGCGAGAAGAGCTGCGTATTGAGTTCGGAGAAGCAGGCCTCCCCTTTGTTGACGCCATTATGAATGACTGGACTTACATCGGGACAGACATCAAACACAATCTCAGCTTTCTAACTCCTGAACGGATAGGACGCATCAAAGAAAGAGCGCGCGCTGCATTTGAAAAAAGCGCTGAATTAGAGGAAAGAATCGATCACCTTCGACGAGACTTTGATGAGGGACTTCCTGCTGACGAGAGGCTCATTTCTGAAAAATATACGACATTAGACGCTCTGCAACAAGAAATGCCTCAAGCCAAAAAACTGCAAGTTAAAGCTGAAATTACCAAAGCCCTTGCACTTCAAGAATTAAGAAACAAAAGCCGTTACAACGGAACACAACTAGAAAGGATAGTCCTTAGGGCTCTTGGATATTCTTTAGACAAATACAGCGATCGGACTGAACTTCATGAATCAATGGGGGCCTTTTTGGCCACCCTCGGAGAGCATGAAGGAGCATGGACAAAATCTTCAAGAAGATTGAAACAAGAAATCGCCGATTATGCCTTTGAAACACGATTAACGTTAGCTGGAGTCCCGCGCAACTGCCACCAAAACATCAAGAATCTCATTGCGCAGACCAAAGAAATTGATTCTGAATGGAGCGAGAGAGCAGCTACACTGCAACAAGAGCCTATTGCTGAAATTCACGCTCTTGAAAGGCTCCCTAAAGCGCGCCAACGTCTCTATAGACAAATCCAGTCACTCACCCGCTCTGCATTGCGCCGAGAAATCATTACATCAATCAGACGTGCAAGAGAACGCGTTGCCCAGAATCCAGAGCAATGGGTCCCCCCTTCAGCAGAAAGACTCTCACAGCTCATCCAGCCCTCTTTCCACATGACTCCTAAAATCCAAAATCAAATCGCGTGGCTTTCCCGCTATCAATACACATTTGTAGAAGAATTTTCTCAAGGGGACAACCCTCAAGACGCATTATTAGATGGTGTGTGTTTCGGTAAATCGTGCGGACTTGCCCAAGCTGTCCTTGAACATCCAGAGACACCATGGCATCAACTCAAACCAGGAAAAATCCATCCTCAAGACCGATTTTTCCAATCTGCTTACCAACATCATGTCAAGATTGCACGAGAACATTCTATCGATGATGTCCGCAGGCACTCTGTTCCTGAAACGCTAAAACAGATGAAAGGGACCGACTTTAAGCCCGTATGCATCATGATCCACCCAAATCCTGACGCCCTCTTTCGCACACTTAAATCACAGCTATCCGAAATTCAGCAATCCAACGGTGGGCTCATTGTAAGCACATGTGACCATGCGACCTTTATGAGGATTGACGCAGAAAGAGAGATCTTTGAGTTCACCGACCCTAACTTCGGCTATCAAAAATTTAGCCTCAATAGTCCACCTGGACAAACACTTGACGACATCATCCATCGAATGGCTACCTGCGTAATTGAGCTCTCTGAGCAGGTCTATCAGATTACTGAAAGAGAAATGCCCCTGATTTCCATTTCCCAACTCATCAGAAAATCGGAGGCGATAAAACGAACAGATTCTTTCTACAGATATCCAATCATTGAGTGTTAATGTTAGTAAGCGAATTTAAACAATTTATTACCAACGATCCCATTTACGCTCCCTTTCTCATCGTCGAAACGAGCATTAAGGAATCACCAGAGAAATACGCTCAATGCATCATGACCCTTTACAACAAAACAAGAAGATATAGTGCTGATTATACGCAAGAGGCGCTCTCTCAATTAAGGAATCAGCTTGCCCACAAACTCCGACGCGAGGCAATCATTTTAATCGATTCGATTCAAGGACGTATTCTTACAAGCTTCAAGCCCGAAAGCGGAATACGTTTCTATGAAATTGTCAAGCAGATCTCCTTTAAAGGGGACCTACTCTATATACCTATGCAAATCGATGAGCGCATTCCACTCATTAAGCTCTTCGAGGAAATTTTCCCTAATCCACCACCAACACAAGGAGAGCGCCATGAGCAGTTCAGCTAGAGGGACACCCGGTTATACCGATAGATTGGCGCTGTTGGGATGCCCGCTCCTTGTCATCAAAGATAGAGACTTCAAAACCAGTTGGACTCTCCGCTATGACATCTATCTTCCGAGATCACCGCGTCAAAGCGATAAAGGGGTTTTAGCAATAGATTCTCAAGAAAATATTGACGCTTTAAGAACTTCCCTTTCCGAACAATTTATTGTGATTGATCAAATAAGACGAAAAATATTTTCGACATTCACTCAATCCTCTCATCCTGCCATTTTTAATTCTCTTGATGAAACTCTCTTGCAAAGAGAAAATTCCTATACCATTATCCTTCAAAGCCACGACAAATCCCTCCATGAATTTTTAAAAGAAGCCCTTCCAGACCCTCTACCAGCTCGTCCATTTTCTCCGTATTTTTAGAACGATCCGATTCTAAAAAATTTAATTTATTCCTTAAAACCATGGATCGATTTTACCCCCATCCATTATAATCCTCCCTTACATCCATTAACACGGAGACTCTCAAGACCCATGGAAAGACACACGTATGAAATTGCAGTCATTGGAGCTGGACCCGGCGGCTATGTTGCTGCCATCAAAGCAGCTCAAGAAGGGAAAAAAGTCTGCTTAATCGAGCGGGGCTTTCTTGGGGGCTCCTGCTTAAACGTCGGCTGTATCCCTACAAAAACACTCCTTGCTAATGCCGCGATCTATCATCATATTGCGCGTGCGGAAGAATTCGGGATCACAACAGGACCTGTCAGTTTTGATTACGCAAAAATGAAAGCGCGCAAGGATAGCGTACTTGAAAAAATGCGCAAAAGCTTAGAAGGATTGCTCCTTTCCAACGGTCTTACCATCTTGCGTGGAGAAGCTGAATTCCAATCTCCGAGGGAAATCAAAGTCAAAGGGGAAAATAATGTTGTCGTTGTTGCTGATAAAACAATTATCGCAACCGGATCTGCGCCTCTTGACATCCCCGCCTTTCCTTGCGATCACAAGCGAATTTTTAACTCATCTTCGATGCTCGATCAAACCATGATCCCAAAAACGCTTGCGATCATCGGCGGCGGATATATCGGCTGTGAATTTGCTTCTTTATACGCTGCGCTAGGATGCAAAGTCATCATCCTCGAAGCGCTGCCAACCATCTTGATGGCCCAAGGAAAAACCATTGCTGAGACCCTTACAAGAGCCTTTCAAAAAAAAGGAGTCGATGTCCAAACAGGCGTCTTTGTAGAAGGGATCGATACCTACACAGACGGTCTATCTATCCGCATCAAAGACAAAACACCCATCCGTTGCGATGCCGCACTTGTCGCTGTCGGACGCAAGATTGTTTCAGAGGGGATGGGATTAGAAAAAGCAGGAGTTCTTACCGATCCGAAAGGAGCGATCCTTGTCAACGAGAAAATGGAGACCAATGTTCCCGGCATTTACGCTATTGGAGATGTCACAGGCAAATTCATGCTCGCCCACGTCGCCTCCCATCAAGGAATCATTGCAGCTTGCAATGCAACAGGTCAAGGGGTCAAAATGCACTACAATGCAGTGCCTGCCGTGATCTTTACCATGCCAGAAATTGCAACCGTTGGATTAACCCTAGAGCAAGCGCAAGAGGCAGGATACACTGCTTCCCTAGGAAAGTTCCCCTTTCAAGCCCTTGGAAAATCAGTTGCAACCATGGAAACAGAAGGGTTTGCGCAAATGGTCATCGATCGGAAAACTGGCAAAATCCTCGGGGCGCAAGTGGTCGGCCATGAGGCAGCCACACTAATTGCTGAAATGGGACTTGCCATTGCCAATGAACTTACCGTAGAGTGTGTTTCAGATACAATCCATGCCCACCCAACTGTTGCTGAAGCATGGATGGAAGCCGCGCTCATTGCCAATGACACACCGCTTCACTTTCCTCCAAAACCGAAAAAAACATGAACAAATTAAACATTTTACCCGAAAACCCAGAACCAACTGGCCAAGAAAAGGCTGTGGGAACAGGAAGGTTTCCCTCCTGGCTCCATCGCAATCTGCCGCCGGGAGGTAATCTGTTTAAAACTGGCGCTATCCTTGAAAAGTACCGCCTCAATACCGTCTGTGAAGAAGCTAAATGCCCGAATCGGCTCGAATGTTATTCGCGTAAAACAGCCACCTTTCTGGCGCTCGGCAAAGAGTGCACACGCAATTGTGGCTTCTGCGATATTGACTTTTCTAAAGCGCCCCGAGCCCCTGAAGCAGATGAACCGATCCGAATTGCCCTTTCCGTTAAAGAATTAGGGCTCAAACATGTTGTCATCACAATGGTTGCACGCGATGATCTTCCTGAACAAGGAGGCCCTGAAATGGCTGCGATCATCCGAACCGTCCGTCAAGAATGCCCTGGAGTCACCATCGAAGTCTTAACCTCTGATTTTTCCGGTCATGAAGCTGCCATTACCCATGTCTTAAGTGAACATCCCGACATTTTTAACCACAACATTGAAACCATTAGAAAACTCACCCCGCGCGTACGTCATAAAGCCACCTATGAAAGAAGCTTAAAGGTTCTAAACTATGTGAAGAAATCGGGGAAAGTTCCCTTTGTAAAATCAGGGATCATGGTGGGATTGGGAGAAACTTCCTCTGAGGTCTTTGAAACTATTGACGATCTCTATGCTGCCGGGTGCGACATCATTACCATCGGTCAGTATCTCCAACCCAATCACCGTAAACTCCTTGTCAAAGCCTTCATTACCCCAGCAGAATTTAAAACTTATCAAGAATATGGTCTTAAGCTTGGATTAAAACAAATGGTCTGCGGCCCTTTTGTTCGTTCAAGTTATCATGCCGATGATGTGCACGCTCTTCTTAAAACATAATAAACATATTTTCATCAAATAGTTGCAAAACAATTACAAGCCATGATAGTTATAATTTATAGCATATACAAGGCTGGTAATGGTTTCACGTTGCAAAAAAAAAATCGAATGGATCGATAAAATAGCCTGCATTATTTTGGCAGGGGGGCAAGGAACGCGCCTATTTCCACTTACCCAGCATCGGTGCAAGCCCGCAGTTTCTTTTGGCAGTCGCTATCGACTCATTGACATCCCCCTTTCGCACGCTCTTAATGCGCACATCCCCCACATCTATGTGATCTCCCAATACCTTGCATCAAGCCTTCATCAACATATTTTGGAAACCTACCAACTCGATCTGATGCGCAATAAAAGGCTCATCCTGCTCAGCCCCGAAGAGACAGCTCTTAAAAAAGTCTGGTATGCAGGAACTGCTGATGCGATACGGCAAAACATAGGCCATTTTGAAGCCTCCTCCGCCGATTATTTTTTGATCTTGTCCGGCGATCAACTCTACAACATGGATTTGCATGAAATGCTCAGATTTGGAGTGGAACTAGATGCAGATTTGACCATTGCTGCGCTTCCTGTCGAGGAAAAAGAAGCCAAGAGAATGGGGCTGCTCCAAATCGACCCGAACCATCAAATCATAAAATTCTGTGAAAAACCACAAGATCCCGAAATCTTAACATCATTTGTCGTTAAACCTGAATTTCTAGCCAAGCACCCTGATAAAAATGCCCAGGTTCCCCACTTCTTAGGATCCATGGGAATCTACCTCTTCAAACGCAAAGCGCTCCTTTCTTTATTAAAAGAAAAAGGGGATGATTTTGGCAAAGACCTCATTCCCACCCACATCACTCAAGGAAAGACCATCGCCTACATCTATCCGGGATATTGGGAAGATATCGGAACCATCTCTTCTTACTACCACGCCAATCTTGCACTGACACGCCGCAAATATTGCTTAAACACATATGATGAATCCAATCCCATTTTTTCACGCTCCTATTGCCTGCCAAGTCCCCTCATCACAGATACCATCATCCACGATTCAATCATTTCTCAAGGTTCCATTATCGAAGCGAAAGAAATTACCGGCAGCATCATTGGAGTCCGGTCTCTCATTAAAAAAGGAACCGTCATCCGCAACTCCATTGTCTTAGGAAACCATTTCTATTCCCCACCAGAGCACCAAAGCCCGCCAATCCCAGCCCATCTTAGCATCGGGGAAAACTGCCTCATTGAAAAGGCGATCATCGATGAACATTGCTTCATTGGAAACAACGTCCAGCTCACCAATAAAAATCAGCTGCACACCTACGACGGTGATGGCATTTATATTCGCGATGGAATTATTATCGTTCCAACTGGATCTACAATCCCCAACAACTTCTCCCTTTAGAGGATAAAACATGAGCGTATGGGCCCTCTCTGACTTGCATCTAGCTTTTGGGGTGCCAGGGAAAACGATGGAGGCATTTGGACCCGTTTGGGAAAATTACGCCCAAAAAATCGAATCCCACTGGAAACGGCTCATCTCATCAGAAGATCTCATATTAATTCCAGGAGACATCTCCTGGGCGATGCGATTAGAAGATGCCCTAATCGACCTAAGATGGATCGATGCCCTTCCCGGAACAAAAGTGATCTTGAAAGGCAACCACGATTATTGGTGGGGTTCTTTGGGTAAACTGCAAAAAATCATGCCCCCTTCGATCCATTGCATTCAGAACAATGTCTTTAATTGGAAAGAAATCACCATCGGTGGCTCGCGCCTTTGGGACACCCCTGAATTTTCCTTCAACGCATATATCAACTTTCGAGAAAATCCCCGTGCCCGCCAAAAAACACCAGAAGAGCTGGCCTCTGCGCAAGAGGAAGAGGAAAAAATATTCATCCGAGAGCTTGAAAGGCTCGAGCTTTCCTTAAAACAACTCGATCCCCATGCAAAGATCCGCATCGCGCTCACCCATTACCCTCCCGTTGGCGCCGATCTTGCCCCCTCGCGCGCATCAGCCATTCTCGAAAAACACCAGATTCAGTACTGTGTGTTTGGGCACTTGCACAGCGTAAAACCTGACAGCCTCCCCTTTGGAGCTGCAAGAGGAGTGAATTATGTGTTTTCCTCATGCGATTACCTCGATTTTGTGCCACTTAAACTTCTACACGGTAGCTAAATGAATCATACAGGCGTGATTGTCGGATGTGACCGCACACTTGAATGCCTTCTTCCTTGGTGGTGGAGCCATTATTCCACACACAACGATATCCCAGTTGCCTTTGCCGACTTCGGCATGTCAGAACAGGCGCTTGCCTGGTGCAAACAAAGGGGAATTTGCCTCACTCTTCCACAAGTTACAGTTCTTGACAAAAGGGAGATTCCGCAGAAGACAAGAGAATTGTGGGAAACCTTATATGGAACGGGCATCTGGAATGTACGCTCCGCCTGGTTTTTAAAGCCAGTGGCGCTGTTACACTGTCCCTTTGATACAGGGCTATGGATCGATATCGACTGTCAGGTTCGAGGCTCACTTACCCCCCTTTTCAACAGCCTCAACCTTGGAGCAGAGATCGGACTTGTCAAAGAGCCTAAGGAAGTTCAAGAAGGCCTTAAACTCCTCAACGTCCTACACCCGGAAGAAATTTATTACTATTCTGGGGTGATTCTCTTTCGAAAGCAGGCTCCCATTCTCCATCATTGGTTACAAGAAGCCCTCGAAAACAACGCTGAGCACACAGGAGATCAAGGAGCTCTTTCTAGAGCCATATTTCATCATCCTCCAGCACTCATCGAACTTCCTTCCAGCTTCAATTGGCTGAGTCGATTAGGCCCCAATCCCGAAGCATGCATCATCCATTTTTCTGGAAATGAGAAGTTGAAAATCATTAATACCATGGATCCGCAGCTGGGAAGCTGAAATAAAAGGAGAGAAAGATGAACGATCAGTTGTTTTTTACTGCTCTTATCATTTGTTTTGCTTGGGCTATTTATAAAAGCATAAAAACAAAAAACGAAAGATTATTCTACGCCATTCTTGTGGGAGCTAGCATCTTCAGCGCAAAATATCCATTTCATGTTCCATTTGAAATTGTTTTTTCATTTAACGGATTGTTAGGATTTGGATTCATTCTATATAAAATTGCAAAACAAAAACTTAGCAAACCTTTTTCCATTTTAGCTCTATTCTGCTTAATCACAGGCAACATTTTTTTGTTAAAACGATTTTTATTTCCAGAGCACAGTCAATTGTGGATGTCTATTGAGTTTGCCTTCGCTGTATGCTCCTTTCTCATATTTGCACTTCTCTTGAATAAGATTTTAAGAAAAAAAACAGACAATAGTCTCATTGTTTTTGATTTAGTTCTATTGTGGTTTGGGATTTCCCTTCTATCACACCCATTCTTCTTCCAGTAGAAGTTCAACAATCCCTGCAGCTTTTTTCCTTGCTAGACTGCCATTTAAAATGAGAAACACCATTGACCACAACTAAGAAGTTAAATAATCATTTTGATTTTGACACAAAAATCATTAAACTACTTACAGTAAATGAATTACATATGACTAAAATTAACTCAATCTCAAAACAGTCTTGACCAAAAAAAGATGGCGTGAATAATGGTCAACAAAAGGATCCTATGGACAGAACTTACGAACAAGTCATTGAAGAGCACCTTTCCCATCAAAGACAAATGCTATTTTTGATGGGGCCAAGGCAAGTTGGAAAAACAACCACAAGTCTCGAAGCGTCCTCCAAAAACCCCAACCACTTCTACTTTAACTGGGATAATCCAACTCATCGCATGCTCATCGTTGAAGGCCCAGATGCCATTGCTAAAAAAATGAATTTAGACAGATTTCGAGAATTTCCTTCTATTGTTGTCTTTGATGAGATTCATAAATTTTCTTTGTGGAAAGACTTTTTAAAAGGCTTTTTCGATGTTTACGGGAAGTTCACAAAAATGATCATTACAGGCAGCGCTCGGCTTGATGTCCTAAATTTCGGCGGCGACAGCTTAATGGGACGCTATTTTCTTTACCGGCTACATCCACTTTCAATCAGAGAATTGATTGATCCAACACTTCCCTGCACAGAAATTAGGTCTCCAAAAAAAAGTTCCGATGAAGACTTTAAAGACCTTCTTCTTTTTGGGGGTTTTCCTGAGCCATTTTTAAAAAAAAACATGCGCTTCTATAATCGATGGAAAAAACTACGTTTTAAACAGCTCTTTCAAGAAGACCTCAAAGACATTTCAAACATTCATGAAATTAGTCAACTCCAAATCTTAACAGAACTTTTAAGAACTCAAGTAGGACAATTAGTTAATTTCAGCAATCTTGCAACAAAAATCCATGTTTCTTCCGAAACCACCCGCCGATGGATTGAAACGTTAAAAGCGCTCTATTACTGTTTCTCCATTCAACCTTGGGCAAAAAACATTTCTCGTTCTCTCGTGAAAGAACCAAAGATCTATCTTTGGGATTGGTCATTAGTCGATGACCCTGGAAAAAAACTTGAAAACCTGGTCGCTTCCCATTTACTTAAAGCAATTCATTTTTGGACTGACCAAGGTTTTGGCGATTATGGACTGTATTTCTTAAGGGATAAAGAAAAACGAGAAGTCGATTTTCTTGTAACAAAGAATGAAACGCCTTGGTTCCTTGTTGAAGTCAAAGCGTCTGCAAATGGAGGGGTTTCAAAATCCCTCTTTCATTTTCAGAAAGAAACAGGCGCTCCTCATGCATTTCAAGTCGTTTTTGATCTGCCTTATGTGGAAGGAGATTGCTTTACACTTAATCAACCGATGATTGTTCCAGCTTCAACATTCCTCTCACAACTCATCTAATCTTTACCTAGTAGTCTTTAAACAAAGTTCTTGCAGCTATTTTTGCGTCAAAGTCCCGGGGTTGGATCGGTATCGAGAGGAGCTGTGTTCATAGACACAGCCCCCCTCGATACCGATTCAACCGCGGGCACTTTCACGCGAAAACTAGCACCAAGAACTTTGTTTAAAGACTACCAGGCTCAAAAGTTGGCTGGGTATACAAGACCTCATCTACAAAGCAAAAATCTCAACGATGTGTTTTAACGCCGGATCTGTTGGAGCAATCGGCCGGTCGAATGGATACGTAGAGCGCGCTGATAAGAGGCGCTCAATTTCTTTTTCCTCATGCTCTCGATCAAGACAGCGGTAATATGCAGCAATCTGCTGCATCAAATTCTGCAAATCATCCTCTTGCTCAAGAAGAGGAATCGCTTGGCGCACTGCTTGCATAAAGAGATGCACATCTCCCCGATTCACAAGATACTCTGCCATTTCAAGCAGCAAGGAAAGATCAGGCATTTCCGCAAGAACTTCCAAGAGACGCGCAATGAGCAAGTTTCCTTCAGCAATATCGCTCTCAGCAAAAATCCGCGCACGCAAGAAATCAAAACGCTTCTGGTCGCTGACATATTCATAAAAAGCATCGAGCAATTCCGATGCATTCAAGTCGTTATGCGCTTCAATCTGATCAGAAATATAGTCATAGAGAAAACTCTCTAAATCATGAGCGCAGTGATTAGCAACATTCTCAAATGCATCCAAGGCGGAAGATCCTTGATCAACCGCTTCATCTAAAATATCTCGTAAATCAGAGAGCGCAATCTGAAGCTTCTCTTCATCATCAAGCATTTGATTGTCATAAGCTGCAAACAATAGATCTAATTCATCGCAAAATAAAGATAAAGAAGGGCGATCAGGCAGATGCCTGCGCCAGAGCTCACAGACAATTAAAAAAGTCTCATCATTTTTCTCAAGGTTTTCATCATCGCAGCACAAGCAATCAACGAGCTCTTCCGGAGACTCGCAATCTTCCGCATAGACCATAAAGCTTGGGTGATCTAACACAATCGAGAGACGTCGTAGTCGAGAAAACAAATCCGCTTCTGTAAGCTTTCGATAGTCCTCGATTTGCCATGGCTTGAACGAAATCGATGGATCTTCCTGCCAACTACTTCTCAATAAATTATATAAAGCTTTGCCCTTAAGTTCCATAAATTGCCCAAAAAAGAAAAATTTCAGGGTTAAGGATACCCTCCTCTAAGATATCTCGTCAAATAGAGATCCTTGCTGCGCTAACCTCTCCTATGCTATCGTCTTTTGCCATGAAGCGTAAAAAAACATATTCTTTTCTTCTGCTCGAGCTGCTTGTCGCCCTACTTCTATTCTCAGCATGCGTGCTCCCCCTGACTAGCATCCCCATGCGCGCTCTTCAATCTGAACTTAAGACTTACCAAAGGTTACAACTTCAGCGGATTAGCGATGAAGCATTTGCCATCGTTCAAGCTAAATTATATCAAAAAGAGATTACATGGGAGCAACTTAACGTCTCAGAAAAAAATAAGAGCATTGCCCTCAAGAATGAGGTGGTCCCCCTGAATATTCAGGGCATCGGCAATAAAAAAATTGAGAGGTCAGCTTATATTTACTCCACGAGTAAAAAAAAGGGAAAACATTCAGATCAATACAGATTAGTCAAAGTTGATGTGGTCTTAAAGTCCCCTCAAGACAAGTATTTCTTTCTCTTCAAAAAAAGACGTTTAGACACGCTGACCATTACCTATCAAGTATTTGTACATCAGCGCAGCGGGCATGAGAGAGAAAAACCACCACAAGCACCGCCTGCACCTTCTCACACAGCACCACTGACGGCTTGAAAAGCACTATATACTGCGTCCACTTCAAAGTTAGAGAAATTTCTGCCTCAGCATCTTCCATTTTTTATTCGTTGAAGCAGGCCCTGTGCTAGCACAGGGTCCTCGAGTTTGGACAAATCTCGCTACCAAACTTTAATTCAATCGTCCTTCGGCGATTTTCCGACACATTGCCATCGGCCTGGCCGGCCGCTGTCAATGCATCGTCTATTAGTAAGATTAAAAGGCAGAGGAATGAAAATTTTAATGCGTAAAAAGGAGGGACATAGTTACCATTTTTGGTTTGAACAAAAAAACAAAGAGGTAAGTTATGTCCCTACTAGATTGTTTCCTAGACATCCTTTCCGATTGGAAAGAGTCCTTTTCAAAACGACCTTCCTATCAACGAGCTGTTTGCTTAGCTACTGCAAGTCTATGTGTTCTTGGCCGTGCCTGCATCTCACGGATCATTAGTTTTTTAGGTCTCGATCAAAAGGACTGGAGCGCCGATTATAAACTGTTTTCTCGTTCGTGCTGGCAAGAGCTCAATCTTTTTCAACCGGTTATCAAAAGGTCGCTTCCGCTTATCGAAGAATCTGTGGTAGCGGTGGCCTTTGATGATACCAAGTTAAAGAAAACCGGAAAAAAAATCAAAACCGCATTTTATCAAAGGGATCCGCTGTCTCCTCCTTTTCATGTAAATCTGCTCTACGGATTGAGGTTTTTACAGGGATCTATGTTGATTCCAATGTACCATAAAAACAATCAACCCCCTCGCGGCTTGCCAA
>CAYWSY010000038.1:0-17705 GCA_964461105.1 uncultured bacterium | reverse complement strand
TATCGTTCCAATCATTTTTTGTCTCATGCTTCGGAGGACTTTGCAGGTATCCTGCCCCCTCTGAAAAAAAGCGGAAATTCGTTAAAAAGAACTTTGTTTACAGACTGCTAAGATAGCCTCAATCAACTTCCCATTGCACGATTCCCCTCCACCAAGTAAAATAGCGATAACCCATTCAACTTTATCCTACTATCCTATGGCAACTACAATGACTCCTACAGATCCTGAGTACCATCTCCACGAAGAATTCCGCAATCGCACTCAAAAATTAGCTGAGATCCGCCAGATTGGAGTTGATCCCTATCCTGCAAAGTTTACCCCATCTGTTCTGTTAGGACCCTTAGAAAGCCGGTGCGAGGGGAAAGAGATCGGCCATAGTGATGATGCAGCAGCAAGCTCCACAGAATCGGTTACGATCGCAGGGCGCCTTGTCCTCTTCCGTGCAATGGGGAAGAACGCGTTTGCCCACCTCCAAGATGAAACTGGTCGGATGCAAGTGATGTTTAACCGAGATCAGACTCAAGTCGATGGATATACCCCTACAGAAGAACTCTCCGCTCTTAAATTTATCGAGAAAAAGATCGACTTAGGCGATATCATCGGTGTCGAAGGAAATCTCTTCCGCACTCAAAAAGGGGAAGTGACTGTCTATGCAAAGAAAGTCTTTATCTTATGCAAAACCCTTCTACCTTTGCCCGACAAACATTGCGGTCTTGCCGATAAAGGGGTGCGCTACCGTAAACGGTGGCTTGATCTCATTACCCACTCTGATGTTGTTAAAACTTTTCAGGTGCGCTCTCAGATCTTAAAACTGGTCCGTTCCTATTTTGATCACTTGGGCTTTTTAGAAGTCGAAACCCCTGTTCTACAAAATGTCTATGGGGGGGCTCAAGCGCGCCCCTTTACCACCCACTTACACTCTTTGGATCAAGAGATGTTCTTGCGGATTTCTCTTGAAATCCCTCTCAAAAAACTGATCGTCGGCGGGATGCTCAAGGTGTTTGAAATGGGCAAAGTCTTCCGCAATGAAGGGATCGACCGCACTCACAATCCTGAATTTACCGAACTTGAAGCCTATGCTGCCTATTGGGATTACAACGATATGATGGTCGCAACTGAAAACCTCTTTCAAGAGATCGCTCTTAAACTCTATGGAAAAACTGAACTCTCCATCCAACCCGATCCTGAAGGGCCTGAATACATCATTGATTTAAAAGCTCCCTGGAAGCGGCTTTCAATGAAAGATGCGATTAAAACCTATGGAAACATCGATGTCGATGCGCTTTCTGATGAACAAATGCGCGAAATCTTAATTGGAACTAAAGAATTCAATCCAAAAGAAATTAACGCAGCTCCAAGAGGAATTTTAATTGCAAAGCTGTTTGAAGAATTTGCTGAGGAGCATCTGATCCAACCTCATCACATTATCGATCATCCAATTGAAACCACTCCCCTCTGCAAACTGCACCGCGATCCAAAATTGCGCGAAGAGCGATTTGTCGAGCGATTTGAGTCATTTATTTTAGGGGGAGAATTTTGCAACGCCTACACAGAGCTCAATGACCCTGAATTACAGCGGCAACTCCTCTTAGATCAGGCCGCAAAAAAAGCGGGTGGCGATGTGGAAGCAAGTCCTCTTGATGAGGAGTTCATTGAGTCGATCTGCCAAGGAATGCCTCCCACCGGTGGATTGGGAATCGGAGTCGATCGCCTGGTAATGTTATTTACCAAAGTGCACTCGATCCGAGATATTCTCTACTTTCCTTTGATGCGACCTGGAGAATAAGTTTCGTATATACTCCTTCCGGTTCAAAGGCACCCTAAATTAGAATCAAAAAAAATAACAGGATAATAGGATGGTAGGATAGAAAAAGCATGGGTAATTTTCCTTATCCTGCCATCCTATTATCCTGTTATTTTTTCTTTATTCAACTTTGCAGTATTCTGGATGCCTTTGAACCGGAAGGAGTATAGCAAAAATAACAGGATGCCCAGGATATCCTAGGGCATCCTGTTATTTTTTTATTCTAACCAAGCAAAAGCTGAACGAGCTTCAGACCGTGAGGGGTGAGATAGACTGCGTTTTCCACCTCGCCTTTTTTTACAAAGTTCGTTTGAGCCAGCAAGCGAGCAATCGTACTTGTGCCCTTATCATTCTGACCAATCTCTTTGCCAACGACATAAATGTCGATCTCTTCATGAGGGTCCCCTTTAAGGGAAGCTAACTCATGGAGCTTGAGTAAAAAAAGCTCATCTTTTGTAGTTGATTTTTGACTCATCATTTCCTCAACTTTTTTAACCGTGAGCCACTAGGGGCATCTTCAATAAAATATCCTGCATTGTGGATCTGATCGCGACATGCGTCTGCAAGGCTCCAATTTTTCTCCGCGCGCGCGCGGTTGCGCTCTCTGAGCGCATGGAGAAGCTCGGAAGGAATCTCCTCCTCTTCTGCCTCTAAAGGGAGCACGCCTAAAACCTCATCAATTGTTGTCAGGAAGTCTAGTAGGTCCTCCGCTTCACGAATCCCAACTTTACCCTGATCGCATAGAGCATTTATCTCACGAATCATATCAAACAGAGCTGCTAGCGCAGGAGAAATATTCAGATCATCTGCAAGGTGGGTTTTAAATGCGTTCATTGTTTTCTGGATCAGTGGGAATACAAGCCCATGGCTTTTCTTCTCGTGCATCGTATGAAGAATCGAATCTGCCACAGAAGGAGAAGCATGGCCCGCTTTAAGTGCTTGATGCAAAATAGGCTTTAAGAAATGGGGGTCTAAGATCTCTCGATCTGTGACATCGCGCACTTCATGGAGAATGTGTGTCATGATCTGTTCTTTTTGAGGCAGATCCTTTAAATTCTTCTCGAGGAGCGGAGCTAAATCCACAGATCGCTTCTCTTCCTGCAGCTTTGTTAAAATGCGTTCCGAGATCCCTTTTTTTTCAGGCACCTGATTTAAGCTGCGCTCGAGAATCGGCGCTAACACAGTAGGATCTAAAATATCTCGCTCTTTTTCTTGGCTGACATCAAATAAAATCCGCTCTTGGATCGATTTTTTTTCCAGATAATTAGGAAGCGCCTTATCTAAGATCAGATCAAGCGCTTTGATCATTTTCTCTCTGCGAATTTCCCTTAGACGATGAATGAAATCAGCAAACCGCTGCAGCGATGCTAGGGCCGCATCAAGTCCGTTTAAGGTGAAATTCAGTTGTGTGCGGTAATGGGTCTGCATCAACAGATAGCGCACCTCTCTCCCTGAGTATCCCTTTGTTAATAGATCGCGTAGGGTAAAGAAATTACCAAGGCTCTTAGACATCTTTTTGTGATCGACGAGCAAGTGCTCTGCATGCAGCCAGTGTTTAACAAAATGGCGGCAAGAGTAAGCTTCACACTGCGCAATCTCATTTTCATGATGGGGAAACATATTATCGATGCCGCCAACATGAATATCGATACTCTCACCCAGCAATTTCATCGCCATTGCAGAGCACTCGATATGCCATCCGGGACGGCCTGGACCAAAGGGACTTTCCCAATAGATGCTGCCATCTCGGGTAGGGTCATAAGCCTTCCAAAGGACAAAGTCGCTGATATTTTCTTTATCATATTCATCAGTTGCAACGCGCGCAGAGGCGCCTACTTTGAGGTCTTTGAGGTGCAGATGGGACAATCTTCCATACGAGGGGAATTGATCAATCGCAAAATAAATGCTCTGATCTTGCCCCTTGTAAGCCACCCCTTTTTTCAAAAGCCCCTGAATCAACGTGATCATTTCAGCAAAATACTCAGTTGCTGCGGGATAATGCTCGACCTTTTCAATGTTAAGAGTCTGCAGATCCTCGAAAAAAGCATCGATATATGGCTGTGTAAATTCAGACAGTGAGATGTTCTTATCAAGAGCCCCTTTAATCGTCTTATCATCAACATCGGTCAGGTTCATCACCTGCTTAACTTTAAAACCAAAAAATTTCAGAGCCCGACGCAGTAGATCCTCAAAGACGTAAGTACGGAAGTTGCCAATATGGGCATAATTATAAACGGTAGGTCCGCAGGTATACATCCTCACAACCTTTCCGTCTAAAGGAACGATCGGCTCGACTTGACGCGATTCTGTATTGTAAAGTTTTAATTCTGGTTGTTGCATGTCTTAAGCTACCCTAAATTTTCGTCTAATTGACGATAATGGGTCTTACCTGTCCCAGTCAAGGGAATCTCGGCAATCTGCTTCACCTCAGAAATTTTTACTAATCGGCTCCACCCCGTTTCCTTTAAAGCTTGATTGACCTCATCAATTGAAATTGGAAATGCTACATATAAAATAATTGAAGGCTTTTCCCCTTGCCCTTCTCGAACAGACACCGCAAGAGGGGGGCCTTCAGGATCCTTGGGAATCCACCCTTTAATATGAGCCTGTTTCAACAATTCATCCTCGATCCCTCCAAGGCTCACCATCTCACCACCGATCTTGATAAACCGCTTTAATCGCCCTGAGAGGATCAGATTACCTTCTGCATCCAGTTTTCCCCGATCAGATGAGGCGTACCATTTTTCTTGGTTAATAACGACAAAAGGGGTCCTGGGATTTCCAAGATACTTGGCAAACACATTGGGCCCTCGAATACATACCTCTCCCTCTTCTCCTTGAGGCAACAAATGCCCTTCAGGGTCAATGATCGTAAGCTCTGTTCCTGGCAAGGGTCTTCCAACACCGACACGCGCTTCAAGAGGCCTTGTCAGTGTCACAATTGGCCCGCATTCAGTGATTCCATATCCTTCGAGGCAAAGAGCCTGAGGGAGGTGTTCTTTAACGTAGGCAAAGATCTCTTCTGGAGTCTTCTCTGCGCCTGCAACAACGTAGCGAAGAGACTGGAGCTGCTGAGGAGTCGCTATATGGAAAAGAGAGCGAAAAAAACTCGGTGCACAGCAGAACAAAGTGGGCTTCCATAGAGCAATATCATGCGCAAGCCCGCGACTATCCGTTGGATTGGGAGCATAACACGATTTCATTCCGGCTAAAATGGGAAGTAATCCTGTCACCGAAAAGCCAAATGAATGAAAGGGGGGAAGCACTCCATAAAGAATATCATCTGAGTGAAACTCAACGCATGCAAGAGCTGCGCGTTGATTACTGAGCAGGTTGTGATGTGACAAGGGAACCCCTTTAGGCAGAGATTCTGTTCCGCTTGTAAACAGAATCACAGCAGGGTCATCGGGTGAGATCGCATCGAGTTTAAGCGTTTTACGAAGAGATGCCGCCGAGCACAGACTACGCATCAGACCTCGTAGCTTGTCTGTTAACGTGATCTTTTGACGGATCTGCTCCATCAAAACGAACTTCTCTTCAATCTGGCCAAGAGATCCTGTTTCTAAACGATCGAGAAAGCGATCAGAACTCACTACCACGGACAATTCAGCTAAACTCATCGCATAGTCGAGCGCTTTGACCCCAGAGGTCCAGTTGATCATAACAGGAACCTTGCCAGCTAGCAAAACACCTAAAATCACAAGGTAGGTTCCAGTAGAAGCTGGTAGCATAACCCCAATCTGCTTTCCAGGAAGCGCGCGCATCTGCTCTGCTAAAATGAGAGCAGCCATTTTAAGCTTTGTATAACTTAAACAACCGCTCAATGCGTCGACACACGCGCTATGGCCCTTCATCCGATCACAAGAGAATAAGAAAGCCTCTTGAAGGGTCTTTCCTTGGGCCTGCATGGGAGGTGGGCGATTAGGCTCGCTTTGCCATGTAAACGATGTGGGAGCCGCCTTATCCTCAGGTCCTCGTTCCCATTCTAATCCAACAGCCGCTTGGCAGACATCTTCCACTGTCTGAAGATCTCCAGGCAACAACTTATGTGCAGCAAAACGCTCTGAGAGATAAACATAGAGCTGAGCCACATCCAATGAGTCGAGTCCTAAGTCGTGACTGAGGTGCATATTCCGCCGAATCTGTTCAACGGGACGTTTAGTCAGTCGTGAAAGCTCGCCTATAATCTCTTGTTCAACATGCAGTGGAACTTTCTTCAGTTTTTGAATCTGAGAGGAGGAAGGAGTTTCTAAGACAGCTGCTTTCGGAAGCTTTTGACTCCAAAAGAAATACGGCACTAATTGAAGCGATTCTACCGGATCTGGATACCGATTATACCATTCTTCAAGGTACTTATTTAGATTCAGTCGATTTTCCTCATAAGGAAAATCTTGAGGGGCAAGGACAAACTCCAGCCGCACCGGGCGACGAGGAGTGAAAAAAATCCCATTTTTAATGAGGATCTTAAAGCAGTTCCACAATGTTAGGCCAAAATCTGGGGAAGCTCCCGTAATCGCTCTTGAAAATTGACTTCCCCATAAACCAGTGGTTCTGATAAGCACCACATTCGTTTCTGGACACTCCTGGAGCAAATCATGGACCAATGATGCCCCTCCAATCATTTCCGTCCCGCTTAACTTAAGCCTTCCTGAAGGATATATCAGAAAGTTATCCCCTTTCTTTAACGCAGAGGCTAAGGTTTGCAATTGCGCATGAATCTTCTTTGCGCGCCAATGATTGACGACGCCATCTGTTGATGGCAGCGGCAATGCATTGGCCAATTGCATAAAGAAGTTAATCCCCTTTTGATTGTAAAAACGATCAGTCACAAGAGGACGAGGATAAAATCTCTTCCCCAATTGGGAAATCAAAATAACGGGATCGATTTCTGCAGGATGGTTAGGTAAAAAGAGAATCCCTCCAGGGCGCTTTAACCGATCCGATGTAAGAGTTTCCAATCCAGACACCTCGATCCGGTAACGCAACGTGATAAGGAACCGAACAGTTGTGCAAACTGCATTCCAGAACCATCGATAAGCAGAGCTTTTCTTCATAGGGCGTATCCAAAAAAAATGAATCTATTGGTCTTGATCCTATCCGTTCTCCATCAAGAATTCAATCAAAAAACAAACCTATTTATACAATGATTTGACATCAAACTTATCTTCAACTATAATGAAATTAATGAACATTAAACAATTAAAATACTATGAATAGAAAACATAATCCTGAAAAATCATTTACTGTTGCATTAGAACAAATCGCAAAATTGTTGCGCTCAGAAATTAAAGCCAATGAAGAAAAGCTCAAAAAACGGAAAGCGAAAATCCTATCAAAATCACCCCCCAAAGGCTCTCTCTCTAATACTGTCGAGCAAATCGCGAAATTGCTGCGCACTACAGTCACTTCATGCAGCAAACCTCTTAAAAAAAGAACCTGGACGCGCAAAGAGACAAAATCCCAAAAAATTGAGCCCATTCCTATAGAAAAACCTTCTAAAAAACGGCGCGCAATATAAAGACACCATTAAGATTAAATTAAATAATCGCAAGTAATCATTTTTTTATTTCACGAAAATCGAACGTGCCTATAATCGGTGAAAATTGCAATCCCACAGGAGGCTATGATGAGAATTGAACGACCTGTTACTACAACTCACCAACATAGAGTCGAACCCCTACCCGCCAAGTCAACAAAGACTAGCCAGGTAGCAGGGAACCGAATCAAGCAGCCAAACGAAAGCACAGCGAAAATGCCCCCAACCCAGATCGGAATTCAAAATCAGAAGACGAGCAGCGCGTTTCAGAGAGCACTAGGAAAGAAATAAACATCAGAATTAAGAGGGGGAAAGAACTTCCCCCTCTTGATCTTTAGAAGCAACGTAACTTCTTTAAGATGTGGACACCAGCGATCAGCTTGAGAACATCCCCAACAATAAAGGGAAGCATGCCTAAAGTGAATGCAGCAGGCATACCGACAAATTTTGAAAGCCAGGCCATTCCAAATATAAATAGCGTCATATTTCCAGCAGCCATTGCTAAAAGCGTCCGGCCTGCTGTACGATTTGTGGTCCTTTCCATGAGCCAGCCAGTTACAAATGCGGCTGCAACATAACCCAAAAGATAACCCCCAGTAGGTCCAGCCATCCACAGAAGCCCTCCATGGCCTCCTGCAAATACAGGTAAGCCCATTGCTCCTTGGCAAATAAAAGCCAGAACAGCCAAAGCCCCTCGTTTACTTCCTAATAGGGCTGCTAAGATTAAAACGACAAGAGCTTGAGTTCCAAGAGGAACTGGAGTAAAAGGCAAAAAGATTGCAATTTTGGCAAAGAGTGAAATGATCACACTGGCTCCAAGGACAATTCCAGCCTGTCTGATCCAGGAACGTTGCTCAATTGCTTGAGGCATTAGATAAGTAGAAGTTAAAGTCATAATCCTCTCCGTTGGATAACACGACGCCATTGTAACATGAACACTTTATTTTTCAACCTCGATTAACATTTTGTCCCAATCTGCACAGGGGGAGGCATACCTAGGCTCCGCATGAGTCGCCCAGCCTGGGATTGAAGAGATCAGAATCGCTCCCTGTTCACGGAGGCGGCAAAATTTATCATGGTCTGCAGTAATCTTTCTTCCTTTGGAAAACTCTTGATGCACTGAAAAATCTCTTAAAAACGTCTTAAATTTCATTGCATATGTATTCGTCGTGGAAGGGGTCGTACGCCAATGACAAGATGTGGTATGGAAAATTTTTGACTGAAGCTGTTCATATTGCGGCAGGAAATACTTATCTCTGTGATCATATAGGGTGACATAGTCAACCTGTGGCAAAGAAAATGCTTCAACCAAAACCTCAATCCATCCTTTTTTATGGATATAGTCATCTTCAAGAAAGTAAAGGATGGTATCGAGCGGATAATCTTGTTCAGCGACATAATGGATCATCTGCAAAAAGGACTCTCCTTCCGCCCCCGCTTTAATTTCAATAACAGGAAATCTCTCTTGTTTTTTTAAGAAATGCTCTTGTTCTGAAGGATGGTAAGTATCGAGAAAAAAAGTCACATTAACATGGGGAGAGTCAATCGTTTCCATTAAATTTTGATAGCACCGCTCTCGACTAAAAGAGGCAAAACGCTCCTTATGAGCGCTTGCCGAGGAATAATTACAATGACGCACAAACACTTCGATATGGGGAGGCCGGTGTCCATAAAACACTTGTGTGAGAGCATCTTTAATTGTATTCAAACGTGAAAACATATCTTAAAGTCGAGTTAAAGGGGTTCATTCAAACGTTGGATAACAAGCTGACAAATATTCTTCGCTTCCTTAAAGGTCAGATGTTCGATTGCATCAGGCAAATTTAGCCATATTGCATCGCGGATTTCCTCTTCTTGGAGATGAAGCTGTCCAGAAACAATTGCTGGAAAATAATGAACTGTTTTCTGAATCACATCTCCTTTACTGCGAAATTGATACTGCTCCACGTAAGGAGCTTCATTGAGAAATTGAACGACATCCAACGCAGTTTCTTCTTTAAGCTCACGGTTGGCCGCCTGAATCGCAGTCTCATTACCATCTGCTTTTCCTTTAGGAAAACTCCAATGAGAGCCTTCTTTATGAAGGATCAAAAGAACCCTCCATTCACCATTTTCTTTCTTTAAAGGAATGACACCAAAAGATTCGATTGTAATCATGGGTTGTATGGACCAAATAAAAGAGAAGAGTTATGGCCACCAAATCCAAATGAATTGCTCAAGGCCACTTTAACCTTAAGAGGCTGTGCCTGATTTGCCACAACATCAATCCCTGCAAGCTCCTCTTCTGGCTCCTCAAGATTGATTGTCGGATGGAGCATCCCTGTTTGAATCGCTTTAATTGTCGCAATCGCCTCAATTCCACCCGCTGCACCCAAGCAGTGCCCGATCATGGATTTGGTTGCGTTCATTTTAATTTGGGAAATGTGAGGGCCGAAGAACTGCTTGACGGCACGCACTTCACATAAATCCCCAACAATCGTAGAGGTCGCATGAGCATTCACATAGTTAATGTCTTCTCTTGTAATCCCTGCATCTTTTACAGCAAGCTCAATGCAAGTTCTCACACCTAATCCATCAGCCCTCGGGTCGGTCATATGGTGTGCATCGCATGTCACAGCTCCACCTAAATACTCCGCAATAATCGGAGCTCCACGAGCCAGCGCATGTTCTAAACTCTCAAGCATTAAAACACCTGAACCTTCACCCATCACAAAGCCATCTCGATGCTTATCCCAAGGACGCGATGCTTTTTGAGGCTCCTCATTTCGCTCAGAAAGAGCTCTGCACGCAACAAATCCAGCAACCCCAATTGGATTAATCGGCGCTTCAGCACCACCGCACAACATAAGATCTGCCTCTCCATTCCGAATATGCTGAGCTGCAGCATAAATACAATAATTTCCAGTTGCACACGCCGTAGAAATGGAGTAATTAGGACCCATAAATCCAAGATCAATCGCAAGAAGAGCCCCGCCCATATTCGTAATAATGAAAGGAACGAAAAACGGAGTCATCCGCTTAAAGCCTTTTGTCACAAGCGTTTCACACCCTTCATAAAAGACATTCATTCCACCCATTCCAGAACCAATCAATACGCCACATCTTGACTTATCCAGTTGATCTAAAGAATTGAGAGGAAGATTTCCATGCTCTAAGGCCTTTTTACCGGCAACCGCTGTGTAACGGATGAACGGATCGACCCGCCTTGCTTGCTTTTTATCGAGATAATCCCCTGTTTCAAAGTTGGGAATCCATCCAGCAAATCGGGTTGGAAAGTCTTGCCCTGGAAATTCTTTCATGAGAGTCACGCCACTTCTTCCTGCAAGTAGCTGTTGATAAAACTCATCAACATCAGTGCCGAAACAAGAAACAATTCCCATGCCAGTGACTACAACGCGCTTTTTTTGCATAACTCTCCCATGATGAAGGTCGTATGATACCTTAACCCTCGATAATTTTGCAACAACGAGCCCGCTGCAAGCAAAAAAATATTTTTCTTACTTATCACATTATTAACACCTAAACCAAACCGCCAAAGTTTATTTTTAGTTGAAAGAAAACTAACCAAACCAATACATTTGACGTTTTTTTACAAAAAAAAGGACAACTAATGACAATCTCTGGAATAACTAAAATAAATGGACTCTATCACGTTGCTTGGGACAACTCATCTAGCATTTATCAAGGTGGGGACGAAACTTTCAATACACAATTACATTTTTTACTTCACAACAGCGAGCGCATCCAGACGCTTTCGCTCAGCTGCGAAAAAAGTCTACCAAAAGAAAAAACCCAAACTAAGGCACGAGCGGCTCCTCTTTTTCAAACACTACTAGACCCAAGTTGCTCATTCTCTCAACTCAGAGTCCTGAATCTCTCCGGCGTCCTTAACAACTTCTTGAGCATGCGTACGGATCCTAATACGGCAATTGAAATGATGCACCTCTATTCTCGGGGCATTACACAACTAAGCCCCTTCATCGCAAGGCTTCCTAACCTTGAACATCTCAACCTGTCTCACTGCCCGATCCGGCCCGTCCAAGAGCTCGACAAGCCCACTCCTCTTCCACTTGCGTATCGCCCCCTTTTTGAAGCCATCTCGCACCACCCTTCCTTAGACGAACTCTTTTTAAAAAACTGCCGTCTAAGCACACCTGATGCCACCCCACTGACCTCCGCCCTCTTGCGCAACTCTACGCTTAAGACCCTTGACTTAAGTGACAATCCTCTTTTAGGAAAGAGCATTCTAAAAATGCAGCTTCTTCAAGAAGCGATTATGAGACATCCCACTTTAACCAGCGTCAATATAGCAAATACTTCAATGCGTCTATCAGAGTTGCAATACGGATTTAAACAAAACACAACTCTAAAAGAGCTTAACTTAACAGATAATTTCTTAAGCGATCATGCGGCTCCAATTGAATCCTCCCCAATGTTCAACCTGACAGCACTTACCTCCCTTTCTATAGGCAGATCATTCCGCCATTTCCCAAGAAGAACTAGCTTAACAAGACAACTCTCAGATGAAACCATTAAGCAACTCATCCTTGCACTCAATGGCCACCCTTCCCTTCAGTCTCTAGATCTTCAGAGATCGTTTACGATCCATGAAGCTGGCCAAACAGTCACAGCACCATGGCTTGAAAAATTATTCGCATCAATCAATACCATTCCCAATCTAACTGCTCTTAACATCGCAAGTACTGACTTTGGGAAGGATCCTGCAATAACTCAAATTTTTTCCGACCACATCCAATCCAACACCACTCTTCAATCTCTATCACTTCAAAATAACAGTCTTTCATTTTCAGCAATCTATCCTTTACTTACTCGCACCCAATGCCTCTCATCCCTTTACTTTGGAGAAAACAACCTTTCGGAAACAAACACCCAAGAGCTTGCAACTCTTTTAGCCACTAATACCTCTCTCAAAGAGCTTTCTCTGCTAAAAACTGAGCTAACAGCTCAAGGGATTCAAAAGATTGCCCATGGATTAGCCCTGAACTCAACCCTCACTCGTTTAGATATCAGATATAATGAGATCAACACCGCAGCAATTGATGCGCTTGGACACGCCCTTTTACATCATCCCACAATGATCCAACTCCAAACGCTCCCTCCCCTTAATTTTTTTCACGCTAATGTCAACCTTCCCTCTCTGTGGGAGCATCACTACACCGTGGTGAATCCACATCTCAGGAGAAATCAACACAACGCCATTGCACGAGCAACCACCCTTTTTGAGCTCTTGATCAATGCTGGTGTTTTGAGACAAGAGGAATCTGAGCCAAGAACATCTAGCTCTTCAAAAAGGCAGCGAACTCATAGATTCCATTCTTGATTTTCGACAATTTTTTTAAGGAGACTCTCCAAAAGAAATAGATTGCGCCGCACCATCAACATCATTGCAGAGAGCTTCTTAGGAGCCGCTGGTCCCTTCATCTCAAACCCTTCATGGAAATGCAAATCAAATGCACCTGCCGGCAACGCTGTCGTCATTGTGGAATAAATCTCTTGAAGGAAGGGAATTTTAGGTGACCGGCAACTTGATGGGTAGCGAACGAGTTGTCGCACAGCTCGGCCATTGTTTAGAAAAAGCAACTCTTCTTGAGACAGGCGGCTAACATCAACTCCTAATGCAGCAATCATCCCCTTAAGATCGTGAGGACGATCTGGGTCTCTTTCATAAGACGGCTGGCAAGTATCGATGAGCATCTCCAACACCTCTTCCAAAATCATCTGATTGGATAGCAGCACATTGCCAGCATGCAAGCGAGCGTGTACGGGGCTTAAAACATGCTGCAACTCCTCTTGAAGGAGGGGCAAAAGATGCATACGCACGTTTTGCAGTTGCGTTCCATCTGGATCTAACACCTGTTGTAAACGGTCGATATGTTGACTGAGACTCTTTAAAATAGCTTGTGAAGCATCCTCACTAGAAGAAGATGAACTCATAAGAGCATGAAAGTCAGATTCTGTAGCCTCTGCAGACACAACATCGAAAAGAGTTTGAAATAGAGCAGAAAGAGCCTCTGATGTCACTGCTATAGTTTTTTGCCCTTTGGCTGCCTGGATCTGTTTTTGTAATTCTTGGCACACCTCGATGCCATTTTGACAAAATTGGATGACTTCGTGTAACACCCTTTGAGAGCTCAGAGCATCGTTGCCTTTGACATACATCCACATCTTTGCTAGTAGCGTCTGAACAGAAGGGGTTCCCAATCTACATTGGCTTGGATTTCGTACGAAAATTTCCCCTTTGCTAGCTTGATAAATCCATGTCCGCAAACGAGGTTCCATAACTCCTGCAGGAAACTTGCAGTTAAGCAAGCTGTAATAAAGATTGTGTGTTAATCGATCTTTCAGCTGCTCATGATTTTTGATATCATTAGTCTCTCTGTCTAAAGCTGAGATCATCTGTTCAACAGCAAGAGTTGTATGCCGTACAGCGTCGACCACAAAAGCTTGCACCTCTGTACGACTCATCACCGCTATCGGTTTTTGCAACATCCGATACATCACACTCAACACATCTTCTAGATGACTCTGCGCATTGCCCAAGGCATCTGCCACAGCAAACCCCCTTCCCCCTTTTTTTAACGCTGCAAAGCTAGCATTGATCTCTCCATGCACCCGATTAAGCTGTTGAAAAGGAGTGAGTGTTGGAGTAGAACTTGATGCAGCGGGACTTGAAGAAACTGTACTGCTAGATGAAACAACTAGCGAAGAGCCTGAAGCTAAAATTGGCTTTTTTACAACAGTTTTTTTTTGCTTAGAACGAGGCGTTTTTCGGACCGGTGCTACAGAGCGCGGCTTAAGAGGAGCTGGAGGGAAAAGATACAACGCACTGCTATGCTTCTCAGCAAACTCGATTGCATCCTCTACCGTGCTTTTAACCAATCTCCCAAAATCACCAAAAAGACGATCAAAATCTGAAAAACATATAAATAATTTTTAATTAAAATTATTTATATGAATCAAATCGAATAAAGTTAGATTTAACGAGAGATCGGAGCTACATCGATCTTGAGATCGACAATACCACCTTCGCGCCAGAGCTGCTCGAGCATGTACTTGTCGCGCAAACCCGGCATAAACAGATGCACCATGATGTGCATATAATCTAAAACAACCCAGTCCCCATCCTGCATCCCTTCTGTATAAACAGGGGGAACTCCAAGCCCTTTGAGCGTATCGACCACTTCTCGGGCAATTGCTGAAACATGCTTATCGACATTCCCTTCTGCAATGACGACATAATCCGTCAGAGAAGAGATACCACGGACATCAAGGGCTAAGATATTCATCCCTTTTTTGTTGTAGATCGCCTGGGCAATGGCATTTAAGAGTGTATTGACATCTGGTGTATTCATAAGACATGAGAGTATAGCTGATGAGCCTCGATATAGTCCAGGACATTTGCAGGCATGAGATGGCGACAAGTCTTTTGTTGACATAGCCGCTCACGAATCATAGTGCTGCTGATATCCATCATCGGAATAGGGGTAAGCCCATGAGTAACAATCGCTAAAATCTGAGAGGAGAACCGGGGCATCGTCGATGGATACCCTCCTCCACGACTGCCAATTAAAGGAGGAGCTAATCGAATTAATTCCTCCACTTCTCTCCACAGAGGGAGGTGGGGCAATGTGTCTCCACCTAAAATCAAATGAAGCTGTACAATTTCTCGTTGATCTTCGAAGCGCTGCTTAAGTGCCTTAACCGTATCGATCGTGTAACTCGGTGCCGGTCGCTCCAGTTCAAATTCAATCAGTTGAAACTTAGGGAATAGGCTAATGCCTAAACGGACCATTTCCAGCCTATGTTCTTGTGAAACCTGCGGAGGCGCTGCCTCTTTGAAGGGAGAGACTGCAACAGGGCAAAACAAAATTTGATCCAGTTGGTGCTCTTCCATAATGGCAACACATAAACTCAAATGGCCAAAATGGATCGGATCAAAACTGCCCCCAAAAAGCCCTATTTTTTTCACATCTGCCTCCAGGTATTGACAAGAGCGATCTTACGCAGCTTTCGATCAGGATTGACAACCACCGGTTGACCGACTGCTAACAGAAGAGGGAGATCCAAATGGCTATCAGAATAGGCAGCAACCTTTTGCCGATCAATCCCTAAACGCTCAACTGCCTGATGAACCCACAGCGCCTTATCCTCACCAAGAAGTAAAGATTCAATCTTAACAAGGGCATTGTTCTTGTCTACAGCATACTGCGTTGAGCTCCATTCATTCACATTAAATGCTCGGGCAAATGCGCTGACAAGAAATTGCGGACCGTTCGAAAGAATTGCTGTATACTCGCCTAAATGCTGCGCTAAGCGCAAGGCTGCAAGTGCACTTGGATTCGTATATTGAGATAGATAGAGTTCGACAAAAGAATCAACATGCACTTCGAGCAACGCGAGTGGTTTCCCCTGCAGCAAACGATCAAAAACGGCATGATGCAACGAAGAGAGGGTCATTCCACAGTAGGTATATCTGAAAAAACACAGAGCTGCAAATGCCATTGAGCTCTTAGGCAACACTCCATGCTCAATCAAATACTGACAAAAAGCAAAACTACTATTATTAGTGACAAGCGTTCTGTCTAAATCGAAGACACTCATGCTTGTCGTCATCTAATCATCCCTCAATTTGATCAATCTTCTCTTCGATCTCATCAATCGAATGATTGATCTTTTCTAAGGTTGTTTTTTCCGCTTCGATCATCTCGCGATACATCATGGCCTTTTCAAAATCAAACCCAGACCCACCGAGAGCTTTGCGATAGACTTCTAGCTGAGCTTTAATTTCGCGACGTCTTTCCTTGCGTTCAATGAGCATTGCCTTGAGCTGCTCTAAAGACTTGAGATCATCTTCAGAGAGATCCATCAAAGCGCGCTCCTTTTTCTCACTGATGAGATCTTTTAACTGCTTAAAGCCTCGATCACTGACTTGCTTATCCGCTTTGCTCAATGCAACCGACTCGAATTCTTTTAGAAGCTCATCCCGCCGCAACGCAAGCTGCTCACAATCTAACCCTGAAGCGAGTTCAAGCAAATCTTGAAGGCTTTGCTTCACGGCATGAACCCTCTGTCGTTTAGCAGATTCAATTTCCCGCTCTTTTTTCAGGCGCTCCTCTTCGATCGCCTGAGCCTTTTCGAAAATCGGGCGTTTTGCACGATGGATTGCATCGCGCAACGATTTCACCTCATCACGCCCGAGCTCCAAACCAGCCATCATGTCTAAAAGCTCTTGCGCCGCCTTATTTGCATCATCAAGGGTTATTTCGGTCCCACAGACAACTGCAAATGCGTTAATTTTTTCCATAACCGCATCGTAATTCTGCCTAAATTCTTGCTTCTTCTGGGCAAATTCCTTCTTGCGCTCCCTCTCTTGCTGTTTAACCTGATCCCAACATCCGCTTAATTTCTGACGCGTCTCAGTAAATGAATGGGTATTTAAAGTTAAAAATTTCGCCAGCGATTGGAATGCTTTAATCTCCTCTCGCAAAGCGTATAGTGGGACTTTTTGCACTTCAGCTTGAGTGAAATGAGCATCAACGAAATGATTCACATCGTGAATAAATTCATGGGAAATTGACTTAATCAATTCTTTGCGTTGAGGAAACACGCGGTCTCCACATAAAGAGAGTCTTTCAAACAATTTATTTTTAGTGCGGATGCGCATTTCAGTTTTAATGACTTCTTTTCTAAGCCCATTAATTCGAGCAGCCATCGTATTAAGCAAATTCAACTCTTTTTGCAGCGTCTCATAAATGTGACGCTTTGCTTTCAGCAATACTAATGGCTCTGGAAAAGCTAGCTGAGGGGCAAGAGATAGGTTTAAATCATAATGTTCAAGATCTCTTTCCAAAGCTTGAATAGCAAGCTCGATCTGCTCAATGGCAAATGCAGACTGCTCATCTAAAATTTCTTTAATCCGCCGAGCCTCTGCTGAAAGTTCAATATACTCTGCCCATAAAACAGAGCGGCTTTTAGGAGAGAGAGCTTCTTTAAATAAAGGAAGACACAGACGCCGTCCTTCCCAAAAGTCTCGAAAACGGGGCGTACCGGCTCCAGAAAGCGCAGCTCGCATGAAGTCCAAACTTAAACGGATCTTTTGGTCAATCTGAGTTTCTTGCTCAAATTGAAACAGAAAAGCTGCCACATAGGGCAATTCTTCCATTTTTTCAGATGGCTCGCCTTGGTCACTTAATAGTTCTTGATCTGTTGACATGCTGTTTCTTGACACGATTATAGAATGATGAATTCCATTGAAGATAACTTATGAAGGACTTTTTAGTGAAGCCTTTTATACTCCTTCCGGTTCAAAGGCACCCTAAGGGACTGATTCAAAGCCCCGGGATT
>CAYWSY010000037.1:0-17784 GCA_964461105.1 uncultured bacterium | reverse complement strand
TCCGATTCCCAATCGAGCAATGTGCTCTGTGCAGAGCTTGCCTTTGCGATTAATGATCGCTATTCTTTAGGTGGGATGAGTCTGAAGCAGATTGAATCGCAAATGCGTTCAGTTGAAAAGCAGTTGACCTCAGCTTCAAATAAAAGGGTGTTCCAAAGACTGCTCCAACGTTATCTCGTAGCAGAGCATGGAGAAGCATTCTTTATTGATCCGCTCCGTGAGTATGTTGAATATCTGCATTTTCTCTACGGTATTCTCGATGATACTGACTTGTTAACAAAAGTCTCACAGCGAGATGTCGTCTGTGTTGCCTCCTTGCTCAACCGCTTAAAATCGTTGATGCTCCAAAAGGAAGTTGAGGTAATTTCTTTAGATGATCTTCCTCGCGATAAGACATTTGTGCTTAAGGCGGCAGAGCGCCTTCTGCAGCATCCCGATATGTATTCTCTGTATCGAAAAATTTATCAGACAAAAGAAGAGGGGGTCGAGCGCAACTTCCAGGCGTGTGCTCAAGGCAATCCCTCAGCTGTGTTTGTCGATACGAAAATTCAGAATGGTTGCGCGCGCGTAGGTCAGACAAAAATGTTTAGCAGCAATACAAAAGCGTTCCTCAAGTATCGCGATCAGATTCGGGCGGCATGGGTCAAAGATGCCACTGTTGTAGCGAAAGAACGATCAGAGATCGATCTACACATGCATATGATCAGTACGGTTGCCGGGGCTGAAGATCTCTTCAAAGGCAAGGACGGTGACTTTTCTCATGATGATGAGCTTTGGTTTTGGATCCCCTTTACGGAACAATCGATTGAGCATTTAAGGAGCTTTTTGAACCAATTTAAAGCTGTGCCGCAGCTTGTGAATAATTCGATGAAGGTGGAATTTTTTGGATCAAAAGCAAAAGAGTATGAAAAGATCTTTGAAGAGAGTTTTGTCAGGGTTCCCAAGCAGAGCTTTACAGAAAAAGGGTCGCTTTCGATTGCAGTCTTAAAATATCAAGCAGGTTCGATCAATTCACGCAAAGCGGTGATTTCTCCGTGCTTGCCAAAATTAAGCGGTTAAATAAGAGATAACCGCTTGCGTATCTGTTAGTCTTCTGAATCGTGTGAGCCGCCGCCGCCGTGTTTCTCATCATCTTCGATGATCTCAAGGTTCACACGGATTCCGTTGCGGCTAGCAACTGACATCAATAACGTGCGAATGGCGTTGATTGTCTTTCCTTTTTTTCCGATGATTTTACCAATGTCTGATTTCTCTACAGCTAATTCGATGATCAGTGTGTGTGTGCCGCCGACTTCTTTAATGACCACTTTATCAGGATGGTCGACGAGATTCTTAACGATGTATTCAACGAACTCTTTCATGGTGAGGTCCTTAGTTGAGTTGTGCGCAGCGTAGCCAGGTGAAAAATTCCGACTCAAAATTAATCTTAGCTGATCTGGGATAATTATGCCAGCTTATAGTTGCTTTCTCTAAGAGTTAAATATTTTTTTGAATAGCGAGGAAATCCGCAGGAGGCTCCGCCTGCAGATGGATGATCTTCCCCGTCATCGGGTGAGAGAAACTGATCTGGTAAGCATGAAGCATCTGTCTATTGACATGATAGGATTTATTGGCTTTATCAGAGCCGTAAGTTTGGTCTCCAAGGACAGGAGCGTTGCGGTGTTTGAGGTGAACCCGAATTTGGTGGGTGCGTCCAGTGATGATTCTGACTTTAACCAAAGAGAGTTGTTCCGTTTTTGCAAGAATGGTGCAGTGGCTCTTGGCTTCTTTCCCCCCATCAGGCCGAATGGTCATTTGAGTGCGGTTAACAGGGTGCCTTCCGATGGGAGCATCGATCCACCCTTCTCCAGGGTTGCCGACCGTAATGGCAAGGTAATGTTTTTCAACAGATCTTTCTGCAAATAATGAAACGAGTTTGTGATGGGCTTCTGCAGTTTTTGCAGCAAGGAGGAGTCCTGTCGTGTCCTTATCTAGGCGGTGGACAATTCCTGGGCGCAGGTCGTCTTTTTCGGGCTGCAAGGTTTTACAATGGTAAAGAAGTGCATTTGCAAAAGTTCCTGAAGAGATCCCAGGCGCCGGGTGAACAACCATGCCAGCTGGCTTATTGACTGCCAGGAGAAATTCATCTTCATATAGGATTTCTAAAGGGATTGCTTCAGGTTCAACTTTAAGTTCAGGGGTCAGCAGAAAGCAGACCTCAATCTCATCTCCAGGTTTTGGCTTATCCCTTTTCTTAAGGGGAAGTCCGTTAACGAGAATGCATCCTTGATCAATGAGATATTGGAAATAGGTGCGGGAGTGTTCGGGGAAGTGCAGAGCTAGGAGTTTATCGAGACGCAAGAGACTTTGGTCTTCAGTAGCAATAATAGAATTAATTGATGTCATTAGGGTCTCTTCCCTCAATGACCGCTTTTGTTCGGAGGTACTCTTGTTTGGCGGCTTTATTCGCCTCGTTGATGACTGCACTTGCCATGAATTTAACCAGAGAGTTTAAGAACATTTCTACCTGTTGCTTTGAAGCTTCGGTTCCCCCCATGCTTAAGAAATTTTGCCAAATCCCTAAAGGATCGCCGGCAGCCCCTTTTTCTTGTCCTGAGGTGTTTTGGGAAACATTTTGATAGGAATTTGGATCCGTTCCGCTTGGGGGCGCAGAAGGGGGCGGTGGAGTTGTTGTCGCTGGCGGGGGATATTGCGGAGGATTTGCAGGAGACTCTGGGGTGGTCATAAATTCCTAAAATAAGTTTTACTTTCTTTGCCTTAGTATATATATTTGGAGATTATTGTTCAAATGACAGAATGTGGTTAGTATGAGTTTTTATTTAAAAAATAGCCCGGATGATTCATTTTCGATCGATGTCTATTGGGAAGAGGAGTTCCTTCACACTGTAGATAGGAAGTTGTTTTTTAAAGAGTTAACTGCTTTGCCGCCAGTCCTTACCCGTCAAGAATTTTCTCAAGTCTTTTTTTTGTTGGAAGTTAAGCTCGCGAAGCGGCTGGTGGTTCGTTTATTGGCTAGGAAAGGGTATCTTTCCCGAGAACTTGAGAAAAAGCTCTCATCCAAAGGATTTTCGATTGCAGCAATCGAGCAGGCAATTACCTTCGGACAAAAAGGGGGATACATCGATGATGAGCAAGAGCTTCAGCGCCTCATCCGTTCAGAAATGCGCAAGGGAAGTGGGCCTCAAGCAATCGTAATGAAGCTCAAACACAAGCGCGTGTCGGAAGAGCAGTTGAAAAGCATCAAAGAGGAGTTGCGCCATCGTGAATTGACTTCGCTTCAAGAATGGCTAGCAAAGAAAAGGATTGAAGTCGATATTGGGGATTTCAAGCAGCGACAAAAACTCTATGCTCAATTGATGCGGCGAGGGTTTTCTGCTGAGGCGATTAGCAGTGTCTTGAAGAACGATTGGAATTAAAGGTTGACGGCGATATATATACGCAAATAGCAGACTAATCAGGGCAACAGACATGATGCGTATTGGAGTGTTGGGAATTAATCACAAATCCTCAGAGCTTATTTTTAGAGAACAGTTAGCAAAGGCCTGCCAGCTGCGCATTGGGTATGAGCAGGGAATTGCTGAGAGGCTCGGCGTGGTTGTCCTATCGACATGCAACCGCACCGAGATTTATTTTAGTGATGAAGATTTGCCCTCTGCTCATAGTGAGCTCTTACAGATGTTTCGCGAAGAGATTCCTGATTCTTTTGAACATAAGCTTTATACATACTTTGGCGTTGATTGTTTTGCTCATCTCGCTCAAGTCACTTCAGGGTTAGATAGTGTGATTCTTGCGGAATCAGAGATACAGCGCCAAGTGAAGGTCGCTTATGAAAAAACGCGCCGCGATTATCGTTTGCCAAGTTGTATCCATTATTTGTTTCAAAAATGCCTTAAAATTGGGAAGCAGATCCGTTCCAGCGTTGCGATTGCAAGGGGACAGGTCCATTTGCCAGAGATGGTCTTTCAGCTTGCTGGCTGTAGTCTAGATCAAAAGGTGTTTTTTGTTGGAAATTCAGAGATTAATCGTAAGATTCTATTTTATGTGTTTTCAAAGGGGATGCGAAAAATTTCTTTGTGCACGCGTTCTGTCGCATCGGCACGGCATTTGGAAGAGGCTTATGGAGTGAATCTCATTGATTTTTCGCAGCTCTCTAAGTGGAAAGAGCATGATTTAATCATTTGCGGCACCAATTGTGCCGAGTATTTGCTACTTCACTCTGATTTAAAGGAAGGGGAGAAGCTGTTTCCTAAGCTGATGCTCGATTTGAGTGTCCCGCGCAATGTGGAACCGACATTGGGACTCCATCCGCAAATTACGTTAATGAACATGGAAGAAGTGGGGCATTTAATTGAAAAAAAACAACAGAGAGATGAGGGCGAAATTCAAAAGGCAGTGGCTCAGGTCAGGAAACAAGCTGAGATGCATGTGAACCTCTTTAACCTAAAAACTGAATTAAAGGCGATTTTATCATGCGATTAATCTACGCGTTTGTTTGTCTATTATTTATTGCCACCTTGCAAGCTCATGATGAGCGTCCAGAGTCTGAGGACTCTCATGTCATTTCTCTGCCTGCGGGAGCTGTATATGAAGGGAATTTTTTTGCGTTTGGTGATAGTGTGGAGATTTCAGGAACGGTTAATGGGGATGTGTATATCCTTGCTAATCAAGTTGTCATTGATGGGGTGGTCAATGGAGATGTGCTTGCTGCGGCAGGTAGCCTTGAGGTCTCTGGGCGTGTCGCCCGCAATGTGCGGTCCATTTCAGGACAGATGTTGATTAGCGGTCAAGTGGGGAATAATGTCTCTTCACTTTCAGGAAATGTTCAGTTTCTCCCCTCCTCTTCTGTTGGAGGAAGTGTGGTCCTTGTCGCCGGAAATGTCGATCTTTCAAGTAAGATCGCATCAGAAGTTGTCGTTGTTGCATCAAATGTACGTATTTCGGGCCTGCTTGGAGGGATACTTAAAGCTTATGTTGGCCATTTGCGGATCACCTCTCGAGCTGATGTGGTTGGCAACATTGAATACCGCAGTTCCGCTCCAGCCTGGATCGATCCTATGGCGAAAGTCGAAGGCAAAATCACCTATCACCCATCATTAGTTCATGAGCTTGTTAAAGGGTCGTGGTTTCGCAAATTGCTTGTCGGTTCAAAGGTGGTGACGTTATTGATGAATTTCTTTTATACCCTTGTTGTTGGTTTGATTTTGTTAAAGATTTTTCCAAAGAACTTGGAGGCAGCGCTTCATGCTCTTAAAGATCATCCATGGAAATCGTTTTCTTATGGTGTGATGCTTCTGGTGTTATTGCCATTGGTATCGGTCATTTTATTGATGACAATTTTAGGCGTTCCGTTTGCTCTAACGCTGATTGCTGCAAACATCATCGGATTTTACACTGCTAAAATTTATTCGATTGTTTGGGCTTCGAATTGGTTGTTTACAAAAGCCAAATTCAAAGCCAACCGCTTCCCCATTCTTTGTTTGGGCATTATTTGTTACTTTATGCTAACAGAAATTCCATTCTTTGGAACTCTCTTTGCCTTTGCAGCGATGTTATTTGGACTTGGAGCTGGAGTGCTCGCGCAAGCGCGTCGTCGATTGCTTTCTAATTAATATTAGCTATCAATGAGAGAAAAAAAATAGACGTAAAAATTTAATCAATCTATAAATGGGGCTTTCTCGTCTAAACGGAGCCGTGTCTCATATGCAATATCGCACCGTGATTGCCCTATCGATGTTTCTATGTTCACAACAGCTGTTTGCGGATTCTGTTCAACAGGGTGTTGATTCCTCTCAACAAAATACCCCCACTGAGCAGATTCCTAATATGTATAACCGCCCTACGTTTCCGTGGCTCAGCAACGGCGTTAACCTCTCCGTCCGCGGTGATCTGTTGATTTGGCAAGCTACGGAAGATAACTTGCTCAATTGTTACGTGATCGATGCAAATTTTACGACACCTCGTCGCGGCTTTAATGAGGTCGATTTTGAGTGGGATTGTGGGGTGAGGTTAGGACTTGATTATGCTCTGCCTTTTGATGGATGGGATCTTTCCTTTGATTGGACCCATTTTATTACTGACGCTGATTCGACAGTGAAGAATAAGGGTGGTGATCACATCCCGTCTCCCGTATGGGGAGCTGCGTTTTTTAATGAGTCCATTCTCCTTCTTGAAAAGTCAAAAGCTCATTGGCATCTCCGATTGGACCAATTTGATTTGAATCTGGGACGCTCTTATTGGGTTGGCAATTATTTTACCGTGCGCCCAAATTTTGGTTTGCGTGCAACGTGGATTCATCAAAAGCTCAATCTTGATTACATCAGCACAACGCCGTCTCTTTCGATTGATGGGGCTTTGAAAAATCACTTTTGGGGATTGGGGCTGACACTTGGGGCGTCTGCAGAGTGGTTGTTTTCGAAGTCATGGAGTTTATTTGGAACAACAGATTATGCACTTCTGTTTGGTGATTTTGATATTGATCAAAGAGGAAGGCAAGCTGGCCGGGAAGTATGGAAGCAAACAACAGATTTCGATACAGGAAAAAGCGTCTTGGATTTTGCTGCGGGATTTAAATATCAGCGGCTGTTTCATCAAGACCGATTTGGGTTAACATTGAGAGCCGGCTATGAATACCATCTCTATTTTAATCAAAATCAATTCTTGGTCTCGAATGGGAACGACGGATTTGAGAATTTTACTATCATTCGAGGGAACCTTGCCTTTCAAGGAGTAATGATCTCTGGACAATTTGATTTTTAGGAAACGACTATGCACGAATTAGTATGTAGGTCTTTGCGCATTTCAGTTTGGATGAGTCTTCTTTTCATCGTTCCTTCACTCTCTTTAAGTGCGGCTAGAGTTGTAGAGCAATGCGATGAACTCAAGTGGGATGATACAGATGAGTTGATGCTTGCTGATAACCAAACTGTGGAACCAGCACCATCCCCTGCGGTTGAAGCAGCTCCTATCCAAGAGGCTCAAGGTTATAATTCCTCTGTTCGTCCGTTTGTGACAGGGGGAGCGAATCTGTGGATTCGGGGAGAAGCTCTTTATTGGAGGGCCTCAGAAGATAACCTCTATTATGCCTATACTGGGAATAATGCCAATGGGGGAAGATTTAGAGATGTCAAGACAGTTGGTTTTGATTGGGATTGGGGGTTTCGTCTTGGAATTGGATATACGATTCCTCGGGATCGCTGGGATCTTGCCTTAACATGGACCCATTTTCACACAGAGACTAAGAGTCATGTTTCTGCAGATGCGCCAAATCGGGACTTATATATCAATTGGTGGCTTGTCAATCATTTATCGATGTTGGGCGAAGGACAATCTGCACAAGGAACTTGGCGTCCTCATTTAGATCAATTGGATTTGTCAATTGGGCGTGAATTTTATGTGGGGCGGAAGTTGACGCTTCGTCCTAATGCGGGCCTTAGGAATGCTTGGATTGATCAACAGTTGAATGTGACATTTCGCACATCAACAGGTGATGCAGTTGTTAACATGAGCAATGACTTTTGGGGATTTGGTTTTTTTGGCGGATTGGACACGAAGTGGATGTTTACTTCTGATTGGCATCTTTTTGCTAATGGCGCTGCTGCTATTTTGTATGGCAGATTTGATATCACTCAGAAGGGGATCTTCAATCGAGCTCTTCATTTTGAGGAAACAAAAGACTTTCAGTCAGGTAAAGGAGTTTTAGATATTCAAGCAGGGATTGAATGGGCGCATCTGTTTTTTAAAAACCGTTTTGGCGTTACTTTCCGTGTTGGGTATGAATACCACCTCTATGCAGATCAGAGTCAATTTCCTCTGCCAGCGGGTAATACCTTTTTCTCGAATTCATACACTCCTGTAGGAGGCGATTTAGCGTACCAAGGTCTCTTTTTAAGCGGGCAATTTGATTTTTAAAACAGAAGAACATCCATGACAAAACACTTTTACTATTTGTTACTTCCTCTTCAGATCTCCTTCATCTGCTGTTACTCTGATGCAGCGCTTTCTCCTGCAGAGAACACAATCGACCCATCACCTGATTTTGGCCTTAACCTTCCAGCTCGTCCAACGATTGAGCATGGCTACAATCTATGGATTCAAGGGGAAGGATTATATTGGAAGGCGGCTGAAGAAAATATTCCTTATGTGATTGTCAAGCAACAATCACATCCTTCAATGCCGGCTCACAACACCATCAAGGAAGCGAGATTTGATTGGAACGGAGGCTATCGCCTTTCTGCAGGATATATGATTCCACATGGCAAGTGGGACATTGCTGCGATATGGACAAGCATTTCGAATCAAGGATCTCGCTCTGACAACGCATCGATCCCTCCTGATACAGTCATCAACTTAATTGAGCCGGTTGGTTATCAAAACACGATTACGGGGATTATTACGCATTCTGATGGGAAGTGGGGAATCGATCTGTCTCAAATTGATCTGAACTTGGGTAAAGAATTTTATGTGAGCCGTTCTTTTAAGTTGCGCCCTATGGGAGGCTTAAGATCGGCATGGATCGATCATAAAGCCCATTATGGTTATTTGGATCATAATGATGGGATCACAGATATGCACTCGGTTCATTGGGATTTTTGGGGATTCGGTTTTCTCGCAGGATTGCAAGCGGATTGGATGCTCGCTTCCGATTGGAGCCTTTTCTCTTTTGCTGATTATTCTCTATTGTGGGGGTTTTCGAAAATCAGACAGCATAGTCCGGAAACAGATTACCATTTTCGAAAGAGCTTTCGATGTGCGCGAGCCGTATATGACCTGGGAATGGGTATAAAGTGGTCCCATGCCTTCAGTAATCAACGCTGGAGACTCTCTTTTAAAGCAGCTTACGAATACCATCTTTATCCCCAGCAAAATCAGATGCTTGAAAACATGAATCAGGTGCAACCTGGTTTAGTTGCAGGCGCGTTCACAAACCATTCGGGAGATTTAAGCTATCAAGGGGGCTCATTCTCCGCGCAGATCGATTTTTAGTAGTCTGTATAAAAAGTTCTTGGTATTATTTTTAGCTTGAAAGCTCCCGCGGTTGAGCGATCGTAAAGGCCGCTGTGTTGGCCAACACAGCTAACTTTACGATCGTTCAACCCCGGGGCTTTGAAGCAAAAATAATTTCAAGAACTTTGTTTAAACTGTACTAGAACTCTGCATGACCTGGGTATCTCGGGAAGGGGATCACATCGCGGATGTTCTCCATTCCTGTGGTAAATTGAACCAGCCGCTCAAATCCGCAGCCAAATCCCGCATGGGGAACTGAGCCATATTTGCGGAGTTGGCAGTACCACCAATAATCTTCCGGCTTCAAGCCGAATTCAGTGATTTTCTTCTCGAGGACATCAAGGCGCTCTTCCCGTTGACTCCCTCCGATGATTTCCCCGATTTTAGGGACGAGAACGTCCATGGCAGCAACGGTCTTACCATCCTCATTTCCACGCATATAGAACGCTTTGATTTTGGCCGGATAATCTGTGAGGACGACTGGTTTTTTGCAATACTCCTCAGCAAGAAAGCGCTCATGTTCTGATTGAAGGTCGCTGCCCCAGCTCACTGGAAATTGAAAGGTTTTTCCTGATTTTAAGAGGATGTCGACAGCTTCTGTGTAGGTGAGGTGGGCAAATGGGGTATCAGCCACCTGTTGCAGCCGCGATAGGATCCCTTTTTCAATAAAAGCATCGAAAAATTCCATATCTTCTGCACAATGGGAGAGAACATGTTTGACGACATACTTTAAATAACTCTCCGCACAGGCACGGTTGTCATTTAAATCAGCAAATGCCATTTCAGGCTCGATCATCCAGAATTCAGCTAAGTGGCGCGAGGTGTTTGAGTTCTCTGCACGGAATGTTGGGCCAAAGGTATAGATATCAGAAAGCGCGCATGCAAAGGTCTCCCCGTTTAGCTGGCCCGAGACAGTCAGATAGGCGGGTTTTGAAAAGAAGTCTTTGGTGAAATCAACTGTTCCGTCAGAGTGGCGTGGAGGTTTATTGAGATCGAGTGTGGTGACAAGAAACTGAGCTCCGCCCCCCTCGCAATCTGATGCGGTAATGATGGGGGTGTGGACGTAGAGGAACCCCTGTTCTTGGAAGAAGCGGTGGGTTGCATAGCTAAGCGCATTGCGAACTCGAGAGACGGCTCCTTGCGTATTGGTGCGGGGGCGGAGGTGGGCAATTTCTCTTAAAAACTCAAAGGAATGCCGTTTTTTTTGAAGGGGAAAGTCCTCTGAGCAGGTGCCAAAGAGATGGATTGAAGCTGCTTTGAGCTCCCATTTTTGCTTTTGACCTGGACTTTTGACAAGCTCTCCTGTTGCTGCAATGGAGGCTCCAGTTGAGAGCTGTTGCATGAGCTCTGCGTAGTTGGATAAAGAGCTGTCAGCAATGATTTGGAGGTTCGAAAGAGTTGAGCCGTCGTTAAGTTCGATAAAGGCAAAATTTTTCTGATCCCGCACTGTACGGATCCAGCCGCAGACGGTGAGTGTGGAGCCAATATTCGATTCTTGAATGTTTTTTAATTTGGTGTGTTTCATGTGATTAGGAGTGTTTTGCAAATTTACGGAGCATGGCGATCTCTTTTATCCAAAGGGGCGGGCCATCTGGTGTTTCTAAATATTTAGGGATTTCTCGAATTAAGGGGTGCGTCATCATCACTTTAAAGCATTCGATTCCAATTTCACCTTCGCCTAAAGGAGCATGGCGATCTCTCCTGGAACCGAGAGGTTTCATGGAATCGTTGACATGAAAAGCATAGAGATGTTTCAGCCCAACTTTCTTATCGAAGTCGTGAAGCGTTTGGTCCCAGGCCGCTTTTGTGCGGATGTCGTAGCCTGCAGCAAAGATGTGGCAGGTATCGATGCAAACACCAATGGGGATTTTTCGATGCACGCGATCGATGATATAGCCTAAGTGCTCAAATTGATGGCCGACACAGGAGCCTTGACCGGCAGTTGTTTCAAGAAGCAAGCGCGTTGGGCCTTTATCTGCCAAAGATTGGAGATGTAATAAGCTCTCTACGATGGTGTTTAAACAATCCTCTTCAGAACTATCGAGAGCCGCACCCGGATGAAAGTTAAGAAAGGAGAGTTTCAATTGCTGACATCGTTGGAGTTCCTCTTTAAATGCTTTGAGGCTTTTTTCAAGTCCATCAGGCTTCGGAGATCCTAAATTAATCAAATAGCTGTCATGGCACATGATTTTTTTAAGGCCAGTCTCTAAAAGCGCCTCTTCCCAGCGAGCGAGCTCCTCTTCATTGATCGGTTTGCCAGCCCAGCGTTTTTGATTGCTTGTAAACAACTGGCAGGTGGTAGCGCCAATTTCTTTGGCTTGGAGGAGCGCCATATGCACTCCACCTTGAGCGGATGTATGGGCGCCGATCAGTAAATCTTCAGCAGGTGTGTGTTTCATGATTGTGCAATTACAAAAAAATCAAGTATAAAGCATGGAATAGATCTTGACAATCCTTCTCTAGGAGTTTTTACCATGACCGTTCAGGACACCCCAAAGAGCATTTCCAGGTCCACATGTTCATTTTTGACAGGCACTTTTTTGAGCCGAGTCACAGGACTTGGTAGAGATATGACGATGGCATTTTGCTTTGGGAGCAATCCAGCAGTTGCTGCGTTTATGGTTGCCTTTCGCTTTGCCAATCTCATCCGTCGCCTGTTTGGCGAGGGCCCTTTGCCCTCGGGATTTATTCCCCATTTTGTTCAGCTCAGGATGCGCTCTCCTCAAGAGGGCTCTTTATTTTTTCGCGATTTGTTTTTCTCGCTGCTCTCCTTGCTCTCTGTAATCATTGTTCTTGGAATGTTAGTTTTGGCAGGTATCTGGAAATGGGGGCATTTAAGTGGGGATGCCATGCAGATTCTTTCCCTTACTATGCTCATGCTTCCTGGAGTGTTATTTATTTGTTTATTTGGGCTTTGCAGCGGGTTGTTGCAGTGCGAGAAAAAATTTTTTATGACCGGTTTTGCTCCCGTCGCATTCAATCTTGTCTGGATGGCAGCTGCCTATTGGCAAAAAGATAGGGAACCATCTGCTGCCATGGTGATCCTTTCCTTAGGGGTCGTTGTGGCTTTTATGATGCAGTGGCTAGCGATTCTTCCTCAGACACTAGTTTTTTTAAGAAAGAGCTTGTCTTGGAAAGAATTAGTTAATGCGCGGGTGTTTTCTGTAGAAATGCGTCAGGTGATCAAGCCAGTGCTCCTTGGTGTTATTGGAGTCGGCGCGGTTCAAGTTAATTCAGCGCTCGACGGGGTATTTGCAAGGTTCGCTTCATTAGAAGGGCCAGCTTACCTGTGGTTTGCAATTCGGATGCAACAGCTGCCGTTAGCATTGTTTGGAATTGCTCTTTCTGCGGCGATTTTTCCTCCACTTTCGCGAGCCATTCGTGAGGGGGCATTAGAGCCCTATATGCGCCTTCTTCGATTCGCATACAAGCGGAGCTTTAGCCTGATTTTCCCATGTACAATGGGCATTTTTGTTCTCGGAGCTGCTTCTGTCAACCTCATCTATGGACGGGGCGATTTCACTTCTGAGGCGACCTATCATACCATCATGTGTCTGTGGGGTTATGGGATTGGACTTGTCCCAGCGGTTCTCGTCTTGCTTCTCGCTCCCGCTTTTTATGCCAAGAAAGACTATCGCACGCCGATGTTTGCTTCTCTATATTCTGTGATAATTAACGTGGCGCTTTCATCTTTTTTTGTTTTTGCTTTGAATTGGGGAGCATTTAGTATCGCAGTAGCAACGAGTGTTTCTGCTTGGATGAACTATTTCTATTTGTCTTACTCATTGTCCAAGCAAATGGGAACTATTTGGGATCGGGAAATGATCAGTTCTTTTTGGAAAACGGCGGCTTGCACAATCATTGCTTCTTTAGTGACTGTTCTTGTGGGAGCTTTTTTGGTGCAAGATCCGATGTCGCAAATGTTACTGGGGCAGCCTCCTGCTCTATTTGCCCGAACATTTTCCATGCAAGCGCTTCAATTCATGGCTTTGGCAGGGACGTTTGGATTGATTCTGTTCTCTTATGCCTGGTTGTTCCAAGCAAGCGATTTGCTCGAACTTGTTGGAATTAATAAGAAGGAGACTGCGGTGCAGTTCTGAAATGTGCTTTGGTTATGGTTCTCCTGCGCTTTATAGGATAATGAGGATCAGGCTTTAAAGTAGCAAAGACTGCAGCGCGCAGTTCCTCATTCGTTGGCTGGCGGCGCTCCCCATTTTCTTCTACGATTCCAAACAGTGCAAGTTGCAATGCAAGAAGCGTGCATGGAGAATCGTATTGTTCTAGATGTTTGAGAAAGAGGTCCGCTTCTCTTTGGAATTGCGCTAGAGAAGCCAGTTTTTTTTCGATGAGCGTGGTAAGTTGCTCTGCAGTAATCTCTTTTTTTACTTTTGCGGGGATTCGTATGGAGGGGAGGGAAGGAAGCCGCTTTTCGAGGATATCGATGATGGCGTTAAAGTCTGATGAGCTGCTTAAGATGCTCTGGCAGTTTTTGAGGTCTTCCTCGCGCGCTTTGCAGCTGCTCAATGTCTCATGATAAAATCCATGCATCCACAGGATCAATTGTTGTGTCGATTGAATGGCATCGATGTGTCCAGCTGCTCTTTCCTCTTGTAATTTACAAAGCATAGGAGCGATGGTGCGCTCGAGCTTGCTGTCGAGCTGGTTGGATTCAATCGGGTTATCAATGGTTGCATTGCTGAACAAATAAGCGCTCGTGCCGGCAACTGATGAAGACTCAGACCCTTGCGGCATTTTTTCTAAAAGTCTTGTTTTGAAGGTGTCTTGGTTTGTTGCATTTTCCTTCAAGTGGATGAGCTCTGGAGTTCCGAGACCTGTTCGCGTTTTTACAAAAGGGAGGGATTTTGTCGGCGTGAATGTTGATTTGAAGACCTTCTCGACCGTCATTTCAAGGACAAGGTCCTGCGGATTGGGAATTAACGAATGGTGGGCTGCCTGGGAGCCGTGAGGCGCTCTTGCCCCTTGGTGAAGGGTTTTTCCTCTTTTGAAACGGGTTGCTAAGACAATTTCCCTTAATGAGTTAAGGAAATAATCCGCAATGCGCATCTCTAATTTAGCGAGGGCCCGCTCCGGGTCAAACACGGAAGCGTGGGAAGCGGTTGTTTTTAAGGAGCTTGTGGCGGAAATGGGTAAAATCCCGCGGTGAGAGGAGGTTGCTGAGCTGGCTGCCATATGATTAAAATGTAATTTTTAAGTGATTGTATCACGGTATCAGCAAATAAGTCAAGAGTTGTTCTTTTTTGTTAATTCATGATTTTAAGTAGTTAAGTTTAATTTGATTAATTGCGTTTAATTGAACTTGGATTTATCATTTTTTCACTTTATTAACTGTGTTTGGAGGTTTTATGGGTAGTCTAGGTAGTGTTAGTCGATGTGTTAATCCTGTTGCGTTTGCAACAGTAACGGCTTTGGCTGTCGGTACAGCTGCAAGCGTTGTTGCTGCTGCAACCGTAGCGTCAACAGTGGCAATAGTTGCTTTTTCAGTATTAGCTGTTGTGGGAGCTGCGATTTCGATCGCTTCAATTACAGCTTGGATTGATCCTCGATCAACAGATGTGAAGAATTATTTTTCAACGATTGCTCAGCATTCTGGCTATGCGATTGCAGGGGCTTTCCAATTTGTAGCGCAAACACTTGTTCAAGCGCTCGTTCAGGGAATTGGTCAAGGCGTTTCGACAGCAGTTAGACGGCGTATTGCTGGTCCAGATCTAACGGTTGGGGCGAGATAATTGAGTTTTCTTTCGATACAAAAAAAGCAGTTCTTTTCAGAACTGCTTTTTTTTGTCATGCGCTTTTCGGCACATTTTAGTTTGTGTGAGCTAAGAACTCGCAGATGAGAGGAACGTTGATTTCAAGAGGATGCGGGATCTGGTCGAGCTGAGGGGAGACAATCAGTTGTCCAGAGAACTTTGTCTCATCAACTGTTAAGTACTCAGGTACAGCTGAAGCAGCGCTCTGCATGCTTTGTTTGACAATCGGAATATTGTGAGATTTTGGTTTGATTGAAATTGTCATTCCAGGGCGTACAAAGAAAGATCTGCGGTCGACTTTCTTGCCATTCACTTGAATGTGGCCGTGGGAAACGAGCTGTTGGGCAGCAAAAATTGTTGGAGCCAATTTGAGGCGATAGACGATGTTGTCTAAACGGCACTCTAAGCGCTCGACAAAAAGTGAGGGTGTATTACCCTTGTTTCGAACTGCTTCTTTGTAGTAGCGAACAAGTTGAGTGTGGGTGAGCATTCCGTAGACAGCTTTAAGTTTTTGTTGTTCTAAAAGTTGTGCGCCGTAGTCAGATTTCTTCTTGCGTTTTGCGCCATGCACCCCAGGAGGGTTTGGTTTGTGCAAGAGAGGGTTGCGTGCGCGTCCAAAAATATTTGCTCCAAATCGACGTGCAATGCGATTTTTAGGACCAGTGTATCGAACCATTGTAACTCCTAAGGGACCTTTAAGGATTGGATTAAAGACACGTATCGTAGTGCACTTACTCATTTTTGTAAAGCGCTCAATTTGCCCTGGTTTTTTTTTGTTTCGGAAGTTACACTCTTTCCTTCAAATAGATTGAGGAAACGATCATGGAATCAATAAAAGATTATTATGTTTTGGCCTATTACATCTTTACCCCCATCGCTGATCCATGGAGCGAAGTGGCCAAGCACCAGGCCTTCATTAAGGATCTCGACATTGTCTGCAGAGTCTACATTTCTGAAGAGGGGATTAACGGTCAGATGAGCGCTTCGGCTGAAGACGGGGAAAAATATATGGCCTGGTTAAAAAGTGATCCTCGCTTTGAAAAGGTTATTTTTAAAATTCACGCACATCCTGAGCATGTATTTCCTCGCAAGACAGTAAAATACCGCAAACAGATTGTGGCAATGGATGAGGCTGTAGATATGGCTTTAACAGGGAAGCATGTCTCACCATCTGAGTGGAAAGAGATGTTGGAAAAGAGAGATGATCAGACGCTTTTAATCGATGTCCGCAATGATTATGAGTGGAAGGTGGGTCACTTTGAAGGAGCGGACCTCCCAAGATTAAATAAATTTCGCAAGTTCCCTGAATATGCGCGCGAGTTGCGTGAAGAGCATGATCCCAAGCACACAAAAGTGATGATGTATTGCACCGGTGGGATTCGCTGCGAGCTGTATTCGGCGCTATTAAAGAAAGAAGGATTTGAGCAGGTTTTTCAACTCGATGGCGGGGTGATCAATTATGGATTGCAGGAAGGTCAAGACCATTGGAAAGGCAAGCTCTTTGTGTTTGATGATCGACTGGCAGTTCCCATCAGCAAAGAACCCTCAGAAGTGATTGGGACGTGCGCTCACTGCGGAGTTTCTTCTGATGCTTATTATAATTGCGCCAATATGGATTGCAATGAGATGTTCTTAAGCTGTCCTGACTGTGGAGAGAAGATGCATGGATGCTGCTCAGAGGGGTGCCAAGATCAGCCGCGCATGCGTCCGTTTGAAAAAACAGAAAGGCCAAAACCGTTTCGCAGGGCTCATCTCATTTGACGGCGAAGTTTGATCAGATCGAGAATTTGTTGTTGTGTAGGTGCTCGGACGACAGTAAGTCCTGGCTTGATCCCTTCTTCAGAGAGCTCAAAGGCTTTCATGGTATTGCAAATCCGACCGTCTAAGCGCACGCCGATCCCTTGGACGTTTACCATGTTGCCCCAATCGCCAAACATCTTGAGGGTCATTTCGCAGGCGGTAATGAGGAAGAGAATTTTTCGGTCGGGATGTTGCTCGACAATTTCGAAGATTTTCTTGCCAATGTAATGGATGGTGGGGATGAACAAGGGAATAACGTTCTGTTCGGGAAGGGCATGCACCGCTTTTCCAATAAAACATTGACGGCAGACCGGATGTTCAGGATCGTGGATGCACTGATCGGTAAATCTTCCCGATGGGCATTCGAGAGGTTTGTGACAATACGAAAAGCCGACAATGAGAAGAGAGTTGGGGGTAAGAAGGAGCTTTTCAAATGCATCGAGCGATGTGCAGCCGTAGAAAAAGAGATCTCCTTCACGCGTAAAGGATGTTGAGCGGAAGATGGACTTAAGGAAATTCCAGGCGTAGCGGAAGGGATGTTTAAAAAAATAACGTGGTAAGATCCGTTCTCGATCGTGGCGGATGAGGTATTTAAGGCTTTTCCATTTGAGTCCCTTGGCGGTCTTTTCCGTAATGCCAGGCATGTTAGGTAAATGGGAGAGTTGTTTTAGGGGATGGGCGCTTGAGCAGCTTTTGGCTTGGCTGTCCCAAGCGGCTTCGGCAGCTTCCCAAGTCGTGTGTGTGTTCCAGAGTGTTTTTTTCATGTAACGAGTATACCAAATTAATGACAGATTTCAATTACCATCTTGAAATAGGATCGCCACATTTAATTGTGCGCCTGGAAGGAACGCCTCCTCTTACTCAAGCGCGTTTAAACAGCTGTAGCGATCCCCAGGAACGGCAGCTCTTGCAATGGTTAATGAAAGAGGAGATGCGCGCTCTAAAAATTTCTTCAATTCCCGCTTCCCACAGTTTTACGCAGTTTCGGATCTCTCCTGATCATTCGTGGGAAGCGATCAAGCGACTCAGTTTGACAAGGAGGGTTTATTGGGATCGTAAGAGGATCTTATTTGATCCATTTTCAAAATTAACTTTTGGGTTGGAACTGACAGAGCTCAAGGAAGGAGCGTGGCAATTAAGTGGAGTATTGATTTCAAAAGAGCATCGCGGACCTGTCTCTGAGCTTTCCATCTTGTTTAGAGCAGACCCTCCT
>CAYWSY010000036.1:0-17827 GCA_964461105.1 uncultured bacterium | reverse complement strand
CGGGAGCTTTCAATTCAGTCCTTTAGGGTGCCTTTGAACCGGAAGGAGTATATACCCCCCAAAAAAAGGGGGAGTATGCGCTTAGAACTCATCCATCCGATGCTGGTTCATTTTCCGATCGCTTTGCTTTGTACGGGTGTAGCGATCCGTGGCGTTGCTGTGTTTGCAGTTAAAAGACGTGCAATTTCATTTTTGCTGCCAGCCTCATGGCTGATCTTAACCTTAGGAGTTATCGCCGCTTGGGTTGCAATTATGACTGGAGAAATTGCGGTAGAAATTGTCAAGCCTACTCTAGAAAACCTCAGTTTACTTCATAAGCATGCTCACTATGCGAAGCTGGCAGCTTATGGATTTACACTGGGGCTTCTCATTGATGGGGCCCGAGCCTTTACATTGGCTAAATTAAAAAAGAAAGATTGGAGGAAAAGTGTATTCGGGAAACACTGCAGCGAGCTTTGAGCCAGCTCAACCGTTTATATTTCTTCCTGGCAAGCCGAATTAAAAAATATTTTACAATATTCTCCAAAGACTCTATGGACTTGAAAGAAAGAGAGCAGGAGGGATTCATGGTGCTAAAGGACACGATTTGTGAGATGCGCGTCGAATTGACACAGCTTTGTCGAGATCTGGAAAAAGCGAATGCGGGAAATAAAGCTGCCTCTCAGCGCGTGCGCACAGCAACGATTAAGTTAACAAAAATTTCTAAAATCTATCGAAAGGAATCGGTGTTAGCGGAGCGCAAAGAACAGAAAAGACCACTAAAGCCGACACTGCTGAAGAAAAAGAGATAGTTTCTAAGCGGCTCTTTGGTGTATCCTATTTTCCCTATGGACACACCCAAAGAAATTCCTGTAACGATTCAACGGTTCAATCCTCGTGGACGAGGGATTGGGTCGTATCAACATCCCCATTCTCCTCAGCCCTCTCAAGTTGAAGTGATCTCTGGGCTTCCCGGTGATCAATTGCTCGTAGAACTCGGCCGTAAAAAGCATGGGAAGTATCCTGGGCGCTTAAAGCAGGTTGTTGTTCCATCTCCAGTGCGCACACAACCTAGATGCGCGCATGTCCCTGATTGTGGAGGTTGCTCATGGCAACAGATGCGCTATCAAGATCAGCTCGAATACAAACAGGCTCTCATCGCGCAAGCCTTTGCTCCTTTACTCGCATCTCATGTTGAGCTCCGCTCGATCATCCCTTGCGAGCATCCTTGGAATTACCGCAATAAAATGGAGTTTACCTTCTCTCAAAACAAAGCAGGGGATCGGTTTTTAGGGCTGATGATGGCAGGTGCAAAGGGAAAAGTGATCAACCTGTCAGAATGTCACCTCTCTCCCTTATGGTTTGCTCCTCTGCTTGAACACGTCCGCGTTTGGTGGGCAAAGAGTGGGTTACATGCCTACCGGATGAACGACACGGGATCACTAAGAACGCTGACTCTTAGAGCAGGGCATCGGACGGGGGATAAGATGGTCATGCTCACCGTCTCTGGAAATCCAGACTATGCGATGAGCACATCGCAGATCCAATCCTTTAAAGAGGCGATTGAAGCTGCCTTGCCAGGCGAGTCACATGTCAGCATTTTTTTGCGGATCCATCAGATCCAAAAAGGGCATCCGACGCAATTTTTTGAAATGCATTTGGGTGGCCCAGATCATTTGATTGAAAAGCTGCACGTCAGGCAATCGACACTTTCTTTTAAGATCAGCCCCACTTCATTTTTTCAACCAAACACTGCTCAGGCTGAAATCCTCTATTCTCAAGCCCTCCAGCTTGTTGATTTTCCTAAACAACACGTCCTCGATCTGTATGCGGGAACAGCTACCTTGGGGATGGCAATTGCGCTTGAAGCGGACGTTGTGACAGCAATAGAGCTCAATCCACATGCCGTTTTCGATGCAGAGTGCAATAAAGAGCTCAATCAGATCGATCGCCTTAACCTCCTATGTGGCGATGTGGGGGAATGCTTGGCTAAACTTCAGTTACAAGAGGGGTTTGTTCCTCCCGATCTTGTGATCCTCGACCCACCCCGCACAGGGCTCGATGCTAAAGCCCTTGCCCATTTAATCAGCTTAAATGTCCCGGAAATTCTCTATATCTCCTGTAATCCAAGTAGCCAAGCAGTCAATATTCAGGAGCTTGTGAATGCAGGCTATGAGCTCTGTATTATTCAGCCCATCGATCAGTTCCCCCACACGGTTCATATTGAGAACATAGCGCTTCTTAAAAAGAAAAATAAGCTTTTCAATTAAATCTATGCTGCTTCCGGTTTAAAGGCACAATAAAGGACGGATTCAATCCCGGGGCTTTGAATCAGTCCCTTAGGGTGCCTTTGAACCGGAAGGGGTATATCCCTAAAATGGCAAAATGCATTTTGGGGATCGAAAGTAAGGGATGAAAATAGATCCCCAAAATGGAAATTTCTGATTTAGGGATGGATTGTATTGCTGTTTATTCATATGATATAGGCAGAGTTAATCGGGTGAAAAAATGACAAATCCGCCATTTATTGGTCGTGAGCCGGAAATCGCTAGATTGAAGGGGCTCTTAAGCAAGAAAAGTGCAAGTCTCATTGTCGTTCGAGGGCGTCGAAGGATTGGTAAAAGTAGATTGCTTGCAGAGTTTGGAAAAGAAATGAAAAGCTTTTTCTTTTCAGGAATGCCACCGGTTAGAAAAATCAATGCTCGCTTGCAAAGAGAAGAGTTTGCCGGTCAAATGGAAAGAATGGGGTTGCCTGGGGCCAAATCTGATGATTGGAGCAACCTTTTCTGGTCCTTATCAAAATACACTCAAAAGGGTCGGGTTCTTGTCGTTTTTGATGAGATATCATGGATGGGGGGAAAGGATCCTGCATTTCTAGGAAAGTTAAAAACTGCTTGGGATATGTATTTTAGCAAAAATCCCAATCTGATCATGGCCTTGTGTGGATCTATTTCTTCTTGGATTGAAGAAAACATCCTTAGCAGCACTGGATTTGTTGGAAGAATCACCATCGATCTTGTCTTAGAAGAGCTTCCTCTGAATGTTTGTAATGCGTTTTGGCGGCCTAAAGAAAAACTCATTTCAGCTTATGAGAAATTTAAACTTTTATCAATTACTGGTGGGGTACCGCGTTATCTCGAAGAAATTACTCCGGAGTTACCAGCAGAAAAAAACATTCAGAATCTTTGCTTTACTCGTGGAGGATTGCTCGTGCGGGAATTTGATGAGATCTTTTCTGATTTATTTTCACGTCGTAGTGCAAGTTATAAAGAGATCGTTATGTGTTTAGCAGAAGGGCCTAGAGAGCTTTTAGAAATTTGTAAAGAACTTAAGCAAACACGGGGAGGATTGCGCAGTAAATATCTTGATGATTTGGTAAAAGCGGGGTTTGTTCAGAGAGATTTTTCATGGCACTTACACGAGGGGAAGGAGACTAAAATAAGTCGGTTTCGATTGAGCGATAATTATCTTCGATTTTATTTAAAATACATATCTCGTAATCTCGCTAAAATTCAAAAAGGAGATTTTGTTCGTTCTTTAATGACAAATTTTCCTGGGTGGGAAGGGATTATGGGGCTCCAATTTGAAAATCTTGTTGTCCATAACCGAAAAACGCTTTTGTCATTAATAGGAATATTACCCGAAGAAGTCGTAATGGATGGTCCATTTTTCCAAAGACAAACAAAAAAGGTTTCTGGGTGTCAAATTGACTATATGATCCAAACACGATTTCATACTTTGTACATCTGTGAAATTAAATTTTCTAGGGATCCAATAGAGAAAAAAGTCATTAAGGAAATGCAAGAGAAAATAAGTCGCTTAAAACTACCTAAGCGTTTTTCGATTAGGCCTATTCTTATCCATGTAAATGGAGTAGAAAGCGCTATGTTAGATGAAGGATATTTTGACAAGGTGATTGATTTTGGGCTGTTTTTAGAGTGAATGTCATTTCCGGCTCAAAAGAACCCGAAAATCGACAGAACCTTAAGTACGCAAGCGGTCTAATGTATTGATTCTCATGCATTTTTAGCTTGTGATGATATGGAAATTGGTATAGGGAATAAAATTCCTTTGTGGTTGTTTGGGTTTCTCTACTAAAGAGCGTAAACTCTTTAATTGAATATAGCTTTGCTTTTTTTCTTGCTTTCCCCTCTCAGATAGGGCAATCTGGAGTCATCGATTTTTTAACAATTTTTTGATTTAAGGACGGAATGTATGAAAAAAATCTCTACGTATTTTGCAGGGGCATTCGCACTGTGCGCTTCGCTTCCACTGTTTGCTGATGAAGCGGCGCCGGCTCAAGGTGGGAACCTCATGCAGACGTTGATGATGATTGCAGTGGCGCTTGCCTTTTTCTATTTCATCCTCTGGCGTCCAGAGCAAAAACGGCGCAAGCAAATGGAATCCCTCCGCACTTCCCTAAAGAAGGGTGATCGGATTACAGCAATGGGAATCATTGGAACTGTTGTGAAAGTAGAGGAGAACACAGTGATTTTGTCTCTCTATGATGGCTCTTCAAAAATTGAAGTGCTCAAAGCTGCAATCACCGATGTTGTGCCGGCTGCAGACGCTGCTAAAGTGACTGTAGAAGCTAACGAGACTCGTTAATTCTTGGATTGAGAGAGGCCTTTTTAAAAGGCCTCTCTTAGTCATTTGTGTTCTTGAGTGATTATTATTTACTGGATCCCGCTGCTGTTCGCGTGCCTCGTTTGATACCGCTTGTTCCAAAAAAACTTCTTTTCTTTTGAGTTGTCGGCTTTGGTTTTGGGGCGCTCACTTCTACGGATGGCTCACTCGCAGATGAGGAGCTCGAGGAGGCAGGAGGCGGTGGTAAGCTTTCAGGAAGCTTCGTCGGGCTGAAGAGTTCAAAGACATGTTTAAACGTCTGTTTAAATGCAGGGAGAAGTGGGGGTTTGGAGGATTTTGAAACAACAAGTCCTTCAAAAAGTTTCTCGTAATCTTTTGCGATTATTTCTTCTGTTGTAATATTCCCGTTGGGTGCAGACCGTCTTCCCGCTAATCCGCTGCTTGTCCTAATGGTGATTTTGCTATGAAGAAGTAACCATAGGTGCCAGTAATTAACCATAGGACTTCCTGTGAACCTGCTTGCGCCATCTTTTGTTGTTTTTATTCGGGCCATTTGTTTGAGCGCTCCTATAGAGCTGGTTTTGTCTGCTTCCTGAGCCAGATCATTACTTAAGATAGATAGATGCGGAGCGATTTGCGAGGAGAGATCATTTAGTAAGCTCATCAAGGGTTTAAAATTCTCCTTCCCCCAGTTTGCCCATGGAGTTGCTCCTTTATCCTCTAGTAATCGCACTTCGTTTAATTTCTTTCTCGTATCAGTTCTTAGTTTAATGAGTTTTTGGTAAAAGTGTTGACGCACGGTGCTTTCTTGAAGAAAACTTCTAGGACCAGTAGAAATTGATCCCTTTTCATGAACAGTAATCGTTCTACGCCCCTGTCCCAAGCCTAGTTGAAATGCTAATTCTGGTGAGAGCGTGACAATGAGGTTAGCTCCATCCATTCTCATATCCTCTACTTGAGAGAAGTATAAGTTCTCAAGGAAGTACTCTGTCTTTTCTCTGTCGGAAAGCGCTAGCCTGTCGAGCACGTTTTCATTGTGTTGCAAATCACTGATTTTCTGATTGAGCTGTTCAATGTCATCTGCTAGAGCCTTGTCTTCAGCGTTTTCTGTAGGAAGTTCTACTAATGTCGTTCCGCTAAATGGTACTGCTTCACGAGTTTTGCGTTGTATAACTTCTGTTGAAGTGGTTAAGGTAATCGCAGCTGATAATACTTTTTCAGAGGCAAGTGTTTCAGCTCTTTGAGCGGGAGGAGCTGGAAGCTCTTGTAGCGTCTCCCCTCCGAATGATGCGATGTGACGAATAGACTCTTCCGAAGAGCGAACTGTAGCTGGAATTGTTGTTGATTCATTATGGTGAATTTTAATCTTTCTCGGCTCATTTTTGCGTGCTTTTAAAGCCTCATCAATTGCTATGAGGCGCGCTTGCGCGCGCTCTAAGCGATTTTCTAATGAAGGATTAGATGAAGAGCCTGAATGTGGGAGATCAAGAGAACCTTCGATTGAGGAAAGGAGTCTTTCAATCTCTTCCATTTTGGCTGTTGAACGCTCGAGCCTTTCATTGAGGGCGGCGACTTGTCGGGTGTATTGCTCTTTAAGTGCTTCTACGGCGAGAGTATACGTATTTCGTCCTTGTTCATTTTGGCTAGTGAGTCTGTTGACTTCCTTGTCATAACGTTCTTGTTGTGTCCCAAGCTCTCGATGATGTTGTCCCTTTAATGCGTTTAATTCAGCTTGGTGTTCTCTCTGTAGTTGCAACAGTGCAGCAGCATGTTCTGTTCGCATGCTTTCTAATTGAGCTTCAAGCTCTTGATTGCGTCTTTGAAGGGAGCTGTTTTGCTCTTCGAGCGCGCGTAAGCGTGAATTATAGTTGGTTTCTAGCTCTTGTTTTGCTCGTTCGAAGTGTTGAGTGAGTGCAGCAAGGGCTTCATCAAATTGAGCTTTTAGTTGTGCATTTTGCTGAGTGAAGAGAGCGAGCTGTTGTTCATGGCCTTCTTGTTGCCCTCTAAGCCTTGCCTCATATTGGTCTGTTAATCTTGTTAATTCGCCTTGGTAGCGTTGTCGTGCGCTCCCAAGTGCAGCAGTATGTTCTGCTTGCATGCTTTCTAATTGGGCGCTGAGCGCATTAAGCGTTTGTACAGTGGCTGCTTGATTGGCAAGGAGCGAAGCTTGGGATGCTCCAAGAGCTCTCTCAAGCTCTGCATTCGCCGTTTGAAGTTGTTGGTTAAGCGCTCTTAATCCTTGCAGAGTCTGCTCGGACTCCATTCGATCATGGTGGTGGTTGTCCCTTGTAGCTTGAATTTGATCCTGGACATCACCGAGATAAATAGAGGCTCTTTCCAGATACTGTGCAAGCTCTTGAGGAGTGGCTGTGGTTGTATCAATAGGCGCTAAATGAGGAAGATGGCCGCTACCCGAACTAGTGCTCAATGCTGCGATTCTTACACCAATTTGATGGACTTGAGCGCGCAGAGGTGCGAATTGACGAGCAGATTCGTCAGGTTGAGAGGGAGAATGCAGAGTCCTTCGCGCTTCATGAATAGGGTTGTCTGCAGGGTGAGGATAAAATGAAGGGTGGGCTGGTAGCGGTGAAGAGCTCAGAGTCCCGGAGGAAGAAGCTGTCGGATAGGACGCAAATGAGGGTGAATGAGAGGTCGTATGGGACGCATGTGATGAGCTCATAGGAGCTACAGAATGACTTCCCCATGGATCAAAACTTGATGTATGTGCCGCATGATGGTGGGCTCCCGTGCATCTTCTGAAGATTGCATTTGCCTCATCAATCATCAGAGGGGAAATCGATGCCAGTTTTATATCGGCCTCTTCAGGAAGTTCTAATAGGCGGCTATCACTTGAGGCTGCGGGTGAATGAAATCCGCCTGTAATTGTATAGGTACGCCTGCCTAGAGACTGCTCGCCATGCATCACATCAACTGAGAGTCCTTGCGAATCGACATTAAACTGAAGTTGAACGTCTGAATGATTGATCCCAGATGGGATGCTGCCTCGGATTCGATCCATGAACGTGCGAGATGAAAAGAGTGTTTCGACTCTTGCTGCTAAAGCGCTGGCAATCTCTTGTTTATGGGCTGCACCATCATGAGAGCAATTAAACGGAATCTCTGTACGGGAAGCGGAGGGTCCATAAAGTTTAAGGCTGTTGGCTATTGCTTGATTTGTCATAAACCTTTTATTGTTTTTGTAAAAATATTAGTCTGCTTATCCTATTATACAGCAATTTTATATATAAGTCAATTGCTGTAAATTAGTTTAATAAGCTGTTTTTTTGTTTATCTTGTTGGTTGTTAAAGTGTTGTAAAGTTAACGGTGTTCCGCTCGTTGTAAAACGGGCTGATTATCAGTGACTTATGTTTTGTTTGGGATGTGCCTGCATGATAGTAAAAACTTTTTAAAAGTGATTGCATCTCTGGAGGTTCTTCCGTAAGATGGCTCATAATACAATCTCCTAACAGCGAGGTCCTCAGGGTGAGGCTGACATTTTCAATCACATCTCGCGTCTTAATGCTTTGCCTGTTTGGTCTTGTCTGTAGCTTTAGAGCTCTGCAGGCGGAATCGCCTGAAATCCTGTATTTGACCTGGATCCATGACCCTTCGACCACGATGGTTGTCCAATGGCATTCAGATAAAGGAGAGGCTCAATCGGTGGTTTCTTATCGAGAGGAGGTCCAAGGGGGGGCTTGGGAGCGCGCTCAAGGAGTTTACACCCGATTGCCAAAGACGGATATTTTAGTGCATACCGTGGAATTGACCGATTTAAAGCCAGATACCAGATATCGGTTTCTAGTGGAGGGGACAACTGGAATCTACATGTTTCAGACGCTTCCTAAAACATTGGATCGGCCTGTAAAATTTGTAATTGGAGGCGATGCTTACCTCTACGAGAAGTTATTTAAGAAAATGAATCAGCAAATTGCTGTAAAGAATCCTGATTTCATCGTGCTTGGAGGGGATATTGCCTATACATATGGGCGGGCAGGAATTTTTCAGGGGCCGAGCGGTCAACTCACTAGGTGGCAGACGTTCTTTAAGGGATGGAAAAAAATGGTGACGGAGGATGGCCGGATGATTCCTCTTATGGCTGTTTTGGGAAATCATGATGTGCGGGCAAGTGGGCTTGATCCCCATTCCTATCGCACGCTCTTTTATGAATTATTTGCGTTGCCTGAAAAGGGGACTCCTTTTCGGACGTTGGATTGTGGAGATTACCTCTCGGTGATGCTGCTCGACACGGGACACAGTTATCACATTGAGGGGAAGCAGACGGAGTGGTTAAAACAGAGTTTAGCTAAGCGGGAAGAGGTGCAGTTTAAGCTGGCAGCTTACCATGTAGGGGCATACCCTGCTGTCTATCCTTTCGAGGGGGATGTTCCGAAGTTGATTCGGCAAGAATGGTGTCCCCTTTTTGAGATGTACCGAGTTCAGGCTGCCTTCGAGCATCATAATCATGCTTATAAACGAACCTTTCCGATTAAAGGCAATGCCGTAGATCCTAAGGGAGTGATCTACATGGGTGATGGATCTTGGGGGGTGAGCCCAAGAAGGGTGAAGAATGCGGGAGCTTGGTACTTGGCAAAAGGGGAAAAGACCAATGCGGTTTGCCTTGTGACCTTGGACCGGGATCTTGGAAAGATCGAAGCATTAACAAATCGGGGAGAGATCATCGACGAGGTGATCTTTCTCCCCAAAGACCGCGAGGTCGTTGTTAATGAGTTGCGGCAGAAGATCCGCATGCCAGCTGTTCAAGCACGCGACTCGAGCGTGAGATGAAATATGCTTGATATTTGAATTGTAACTCGGTTACTATTTGCTTTTCGTATAAGGAAAAGCATGAAAAGGCCCGCCAAGTGTAGTCATGTTCTAGAGAAAGTGAGAGAATGTCTTGAGCTTGGCCTGTATTACGATACGTCGCATGCAGTAAAGAGGAAAGAGGAGAGGCGAGTAGGGTTGCAAGACGTTTTATATGTTTTGAGGACCGGGTTTCATGAAAAAAAGAAGGATGAATATAAGCCTGAGTTCTGTGATTGGAATTATGCCATTAGAGGAAAAACTGTTGATGGAAAAGAAGTTCGTGTTGCAGTTGCCTTTGATGAAGATGGGATGTTAATTATAACCGTTATTGATTTAACGCGGGGATCAGTGTGATCATGGAGAAGAAGAGGGTAAAAAAATTCACCTATGAAGGGTTGGGATTTCCGATTACGCTCATTGATGTTGATGTTGTCAAGAAAAGAGGCGTATGGACTTTGGCTATCGACTTAAATAAATTTCAAAAAGCTGTTCTGTTGACACTTAGTCATAAGCGTTCCGCTTTGACGGGAAATGAAGTTTATTTTATTCGTACTTATTTTGAGATGACGAGTGAAGATTTCGGAAGGCAGTTTGGAGTGACACATCCAGCTGTGTTGAAGTGGGAGAGAAACAAAAATCAGTCAGCGAAAATGAATCCGACGACAGAGCTGTGTCTTCGTTTGTTGATTTTAGAAAAGTTAAATATAAATAATCGTGTGTTTCGCGATACTTTCCGTGAATTTAATATGCAAACGATTGCCAAAGAGCAAAAGGCTCCTCTGTTAAAGGAAGCAAGACCACTTATATTTTCTGCTAGAGAACTAACAAAGACTCGTCATATTGGTGTGTAACTGGTAGTCCGTTTCAAAAGTTCTTGGTATTAGTTTTCGCGTGAAAGCGCCCGCGGTTGAATCGGGATTGAGGGGGCTGTGTCTATAAACACAGCTGCTCTCGATCCCGATTCAACCCCGGGACTTTGACGCAAAAATAATTTCAAGAACTTTTGAAAGGGACTACCAGGGAGATTACTCTCCCTGGAATGAGTGTTCACTTTATGCAGAAGATCCGCATGCCAGCTGTTCAAGCACGCGACTCGAGCGTGAGATGAACTGCGAGAGCGCATTGGGAGCTAGCTCCTTTTGCGAGAGCAGGGAGAGCTCGTAGAGGTGCTCGACCATTTCTTTTGCAAGCGCAGGATTTTTGTCTTTGAGCCCATATATCGACTGAACAAGCCGACTGTTGGTGTTAACAACAAAGGTGAGCTTTGTTTTAAGGAAATCGGGGATCGATTGCTGGGTCAGGGCAAAGGTCTCGCGCATCCGTCTGGAATCTTCATCGACAACGAGGAAGGCGGGGATGTGATCAGAGCTTAAGCTCTTGGCTTCAATCTCTGTTGTTTCAATGCAAAGTGTGCTGCGGATGAAGTCGGCGATTTTGACAGACTCTGTTTTTCCATCGGCATCAAGGAGGGTCTTTTCTCGCGAAGCGTCGAGAATCGCTTCATCGAGGGCTCCGTCGATCCTTTGGAAATGGGCTCCTTCGAGTTTCCCTTCGAGGAGATTCATGAGCGGGGTGTCGACAGGACTTGTCGCCCTGAGCACTTCAATCCCTTTTTCTTTGTAAAGATCGAGAAAGTGAGGGGTGTGCTTATCATCTGATGTGTAGAAGAGTTTTCCTTTATATTCTTGCTTGTGGCGTGTGAGGTATTCCTCTGCTGTTGTCCATTCCTCAGTAAGGGTTTTCCAGACGAGGAAGTCTTTTGATCTCTCATAGAATTTATCATCTTGGAGCATGCCGAGTTTAACGATCATTTCGATGTCGGGCCATGCGTTTAAGAAGGTTTCTTTCTCGTTTGCATACAAAGCAGAGAGCCTATCGGAGACTTTTTTCGAGAGGTGGGTGGAGAGTTGGCGCACGGTGCGGTCCATTTGTAAATAACTGCGCGAGACATTCAGAGGAATGTCTGGACTGTCGATGGCTCCGCGTAGGACCATCAGATAGTCGGGAATTAGGTCTTTGCAATTATCAGAGACGAAGACGCGGTTACAGAAGAGTTTTGTCGAGCATTTGTTCCACTCAAAGCGAGAGGTGATTTTAGGGAAATAGAGGATCCCTTTGAGATGGAAGGGATAATCGACGTTGAGATGGACCCAGAAAATTGGATCGGGTTCCATCGGATAGAGGGTGTGATAGAACTCAAGGTAGTCTTTTTCTGTGCACTCAGATGGGGGCTTGATCCAGAGGGGTTCTTTTTCATTGATTTGAGTGCCATTGAGGAAGATCGGGACGGGAAGAAAAGCGCAGTATTGCCGTAAAATGGTGCGGATTTTTGATTCTTCGAGGAATTCATCGCTCTCTTTATCGATGTGCAGCGTGATTTCAGTGCCTCGAGTGCCGCGGGATCCTGTTTCAATTTCGTAAGAAGCAGATCCATCGCAAGACCAGAAGACCGATTCTGCATTGTGTTTGTGAGAAAGGGTGTTAATGGTGACTGTTTCAGCGACCATGTAAGCCGAGTAGAAGCCAAGTCCGAAGTGGCCAATGATGTGCTCTTGTTCGTTTTGGGATTTGTATTTGCCGAGGAATTCTTCTGCGCCTGAAAAAGCGACTTGCGCGATGTACTTTTCAACTTCTTCAGAGGTCATCCCGATTCCTGTATCGGTAAAGCTGAGCGTGCGCTCAGTTTTGTTAACCGTGATGTCGATGCGGAACTCTGTATCGAGGGCTTGCATCTCTCCGTGCTCGCGCAGGACTTTGCATTTTTGGATTGCATCGCAGGCATTGGAGACCAATTCGCGGATAAAAATATCTTTATCAGAGTAGAGCCATTTTTTGATGATGGGGAGAATGTTCTCTGTGTGAATGGTTAAGGTCTTTTGTGCCATGGGATTAACTCCTAAAATGGGTGGTGTTTTACATGGAAGAATACCCTAGAGGTGTAATTGAGATCAATGGGGCTCTTGTTCTTTCTTTTGTAAATAAATTATTTTAAGCTTCGGTGTAGTTGTCTTTTATTTCGTTTTTAAGTAAAATCAGATCCTAATGTAAATTTTTTTGTTTTATTTAATTTAAGGTTTATTATGGCAGCTTCAAGTTCTTCAATCTTATCTAGTTTGCCTAGTTGGTGCCCTCCTGACTGTAGTGCTTGGGAGAGGGCTTATTGGGAACAGGGCCCTGCAGCTGCAGAACGGTATTGCACTGAAAAAGTGGCTAGGCTCGAGCAGATTAAAGAGGCGTTGAAGCAAATTGCTGGATTATTTTCACAAGATTCTGAGACTTGTCAAGTGATTTCCCAGATGGTACAGCGATATGCAAAAAAGCAACAACGGTATCAACGAGATTGGGCATCGTTAAATCCAGAAACTAAAGGATGTCGGTTGAATATTAGTGGAAGAGGGGAACCTGGTCGTCATCCCTTTAATTTCCCAAGTTTTCGCCGTCGTTATACATCCTTGGACGATCTTCAGACCTATTTTACTGCTAGGGCAGACGAACATGGGATGCGTCGCCAAAATCTTACATCCCTGCTCCCTTCAGACGATTCGGAACAGGCGGGTATACTCAAAATCTGGATCGATTTTCATGAGGCTGCTTATAAAAAATGGTTTGGGAGAAGAATGCAGATCAACGCGTTGGGAAGAATGCAAGCGGGGAGTGGCGCTCGAAGCTCTAAAACAGAGCTCTTAAGCGAGACACTTCAGCGATTGGTGGTCCCTTGTACGGCAAGAGCGCCTCTTCAAATCATGAGATTCGATCAAGAGGAATATTTGGGACATAGAACAACGATCAGCGTCTTTGAGCATGCGTGTGATACAACCCATCAAGAGTTAGCTGGGTCTGTGATTGATTTAACGCGAAAAGTTGGACAAAGTTTGTCTGGTCATCAAAAACATGGGACCATGGTGTGCGGTATTATTCGCCGGGCAGCTCCTTCAGCACAGATTGAGGTTTTTAATAATGTTTTTCAATTAAAAAGGAGAATTATCAATTTCTCCGGATGGTTTCCTAACCCTTTTACGATCCTGGGGTCTGAGCCAAAATTACTCGAAGAGTGCGTGACGAGCACTTATTCGGAATCTTCGACTCCTGTTAAGAGACTCAGAGCTTCTGCGTCTTTAGGTCCCTCCCCGAAAAAAAGAGAGATGAAAGAGATTGGAAGTGAAGTTAATAAGAAAGAATATGCTGGTCTATTTGGAGATTTGAGGGGTAAATTATTGATTCAAGCCATTGGAAACCAAGGAATCGTATTGGATCAAAATGAAGCGGTTGCTCAAGGGTTTCAGTGCATTTTGGATTCTGATCAGCAAAGAGAGCATGCCATTTTTGTTGTCAATTTGCTCCCTAATGGGGTTTATCCATGCTCTAGTTCCAACTTGCCTGGAAAGACAGTTGCTGAAATGACCTTGAGCGCGATTGGAACAGATATTCTTTCGACAATCCCTGGAAATCTCGAAGAAAAAGGCACAGGCTCATCTTTTGCTGCCCCTTTTGTAACTGCTGCAGCTGCTTTGATTGAAGGCGAGTTTCCTAAGTTGACAACGATACAGATCCGTCGCTGTCTTTTGCAAAGTGCCACACCTATTGTTTTAGATGAGTATGGGATACCCCGTTTGGTGACGCTGCCAGATCGGTTATCAAATTATCCTCAAGAGAGAGTCGATGCGTCTCGAGCGATTTATGGAATGGGTTTATTAAATGTTGAGAGAGCTTTAGAGATGGCTAAGTCGATTGCGGTTGGAGAAATGATGCCTTCATTAGGTAAAAGTGATGCTTCATCCTCAAGCTCAAGTTCCGTACCTCGGCAGCTTTTCGTTTGATGCTTCTGAGCCCTGACTCTTGTAGTAGGCTTGGATTTAAATAATCTTTATTTGATCTTCTTCGTCTGCATGCAAATGATTTAGGGTGTCTTTAAACCGGAAGGGATGTATAGTGCGTCCACTTGAAAGTTAGACAAATTTTAACTGGACGCAGTATAGGTTTATAAAAAAGAGGTAGGATGCGCATTTTGGTAGCTCAGCTCAATCCGATCATCGGAGATCTTGAAGGTAATACCCATAAAATCCTTCAGACTTTGGATCGTGCACGCCAGCTGGGTGTTGAGATTGTTCTATTCCCGGAACTCTCATTATGCGGATATCCTCCTGAAGATTTACTCCTCCATTCTTGTTTTATCGATGCCCAGCAACAGTACTTAGAGACGATTATTCGAAGCTCTGTTGGCTTGATGGTATTAGTGGGCCTTGTCCGGCGCAATGTATCTAGCGGGGAAAAGCCGATTTTTAATAGCGCTGCGATCATTCAAGATGGTCATCTCTTAGGCTTTCAAGACAAGCGTCTTTTGCCGACGTACGATGTCTTTGATGAACGTAGATACTTTGAGCCGGGAAAAGAGAGTCTGGTGTGGGATTATAAAGGAATCAAGATCGGTGTGCTGATCTGTGAAGATATTTGGCAGCATGCGGGGTACGTCTCCGACACCCGTTATGCATGTGACCCTGTTTTGGATCTTAATGCCTTGAAGCCTGATCTTGTGCTCAATTTGTCAGCGTCTCCTTATCAATTTCAAAAGCCAGATATTCGGGTCAATGTGTGCGCAAAAGCTGCAAAGACTCTTGGATGCCCTGTGATTCTCTGCTGTCAGGTGGGGGCTAATGACCAGCTTGTTTTCGATGGGTATAGTGTCTATGTTGATTCTCAAGGGGAATTGAGGCAAGTGGGCAAGGGATTTGAAGAGGATGAGATGCTCATCGACCTTGAATCTACAGCGCTTTCCTGCCCATTTTTCTATGATCCCATTCAAGATTTATACCGGGCTCTTGTTTTAGGGGTGCGCGATTACTTTCATAAATCGGGATTTAAAAAAGGATGCTTGGGGCTCTCTGGGGGAATCGATTCGGCTCTAGTTGCTTGCATTGCGGTCGATGCGCTTGGCAAAGAAAATGTTTTAAGCTTGGCGATGCCTTCTCGATATAGCTCTATTCAGAGTTTAGCTGATGCAGAAAGCCTTGCGAACAATTTAGGGATTGAAATCCAGACGATTTCAATTGAGCCTCCCTTTAGAGCGTTTTTAGATCTGCTAGCTCCCGTATTTGGAGGTCGATCGTCTGATATGACGGAGGAGAATTTGCAGGCGAGGATCCGTGGAACTCTCTTAATGGCCTTTTCAAACAAATTCGGACATATTGTCTTAAGTACAGGAAATAAAAGTGAAATGGGAATGGGCTATTGCACTCTTTACGGGGATATGTGTGGAGGATTAGGGGTGATTGCTGATGTGACAAAACAGCAGGTCTATGCGCTCTGCAGATGGATTAATCGCTCCTCTGAGATCATTCCTCAGTCGATTATCGATAAAGAGCCGTCGGCTGAATTAAGACCTAATCAGAGAGATTCTGATTCTCTTCCAGATTATGCGATTGTGGATCGAGTCTTGCAGTCATATGTCGAGGACTATCTCTCCCCAGAACAGATTGCAGAGAAGCATCAGCTTCCTATTGAAGTGGTGATTGATCTTGTTAAGAGGATTCATCGAGCCGAGTACAAGCGGCGCCAATCGGCACCGGGCATCCGAGTTTCTCGCAAGGCGTTTCGCGTTGGGCGCCGCTATCCGATTGTACAGGGGTGGATTTAATTTTTTTTAAGTCTGATCCCAAGAAAAGGGGAGCACTTCACTTAAGCTGCTTTTGTGATGGCGCAGCATCATGAGTCGATCAAAGCCCACGGCAACTCCGCAGCAATCGGGAATCCCTTGTTCTAAGGCGTGCAGAAATAGCTCATCGATTTTAAGCTGTGGTTTTCCTGCATGTTTCCGTGCTTCATTTGAGGCTAATAGTCTACGGCGTTGCTCATCAGCATCGGTCAGTTCATGATAGCCATTTGCAAGCTCAATCCCTTTATAATAGATCTCAAAGCGGCAGGAGACCTCTTGCCCATCGTGTTGGATCACCTTTGAGAGGGCTGCTTGGGAGCTTGGAAAATAGGCAATGACAACAAGCTCATCTATTCCGAGCTGAGGCTCAATAACAAGCCCGAGCAGCAGTTGAAGAAGGGTGTCCTTGTCCCAATTTGCGCTCCCTTCTGGAAGATGAAGCCCGTGGGAGCGTGCAAGAGAGAGGAGTTCCTCTTTGGAACTTAAGTGAGGGTCGATCCTTAAATAGCGCCGAAATACTTGGCGATAGGTTAGCTGCGAGGAAGAGAGCTTGCCTAAACACAGGCGGGTGAATTCCAGTGTCTCTGCGATCATCGCCTCGAATGAAATTCCAGACCGGTACCATTCGACCATTGTAAATTCGGGATTGTGCAATGGTCCCACTTCTCCAAAGCGAAAAACGTGGCTCATTTGGTAGATATCGCCAATGTGCTGAGCTAGGAGTCTTTTCATCCCATATTCTGGAGAGGTATGAAGATATCCCAACTGTGTGGATGTTACAGGAACTTCCATTACGTCGATGTGCAGGTCGATGGAAGCTGCTTGGGTTAGGGCGGGGCAGTCAACTTCAAGGATGCCCCGCTCTGAAAAGAAAGAGCGCGCTTGAGCAAACAGAGCGGCTCTGTCTTTGAGAATGTTATTCTTGGACACGTGAGACGTACTCACCGGTGCGTGTATCCACTTTAATTTTTTCTCCCTCTTCTACAAAGATCGGCACTTGAATTTTCGCGCCGCTTTCTGTTGTGGCAGGCTTTAAGACCCTTCCTGAAGCGGTATCGCCGCGAACACCTGGAGTGGTGTCGGTGATTTTCATCTCCATAAAAGTGGGAGGATTGATGTCGATCGGAAGCCCTTTGTAGAAGACCACGTCGTAAAGAACCTCTTCCATCAGCCACTGTTCTTTATCTCCAATTAAATCGAGGGAGATCGTGATTTGTTCAAAGCTCTTGTCGTCCATGAAAACAACCCCATCGCTCTCTTTATAGAGCATGCGCATTTTGTTCTCTTCGACATCGGCAATATCAACTTTTTCGCCTGACTTAAATGTTTTTTCAACGACTCGCCCGGTTTTGAGGTGCTTGAGTTTGATCCGGTTAAACGGCTGCCCTTTTCCAGGTTTGATGAATTCGTTTGAGACGACAGTATAAGGTTCCCCTTCTACTTCACACTTAAACCCTGAGCGAAGATCGCTTGTGCTGACTTGTGCCATGAATGTTCCTGAATTTGAGGTTCTGTAATAGGAGAATTCTCCAAGAGAAAGCCTTATTTTGCAACATTGAATTTATCCACAGGAGAATAGGTTTTTTTTGAGATTGTTTTTTTTGTTAAATTAGATCATTCTTCTTACCCTAATTTTCTACTTAAAAATGGAGTGATTATGAGTGTTAGCGCATTATCAGCAAATGGTGATTCGAAATATAGTTTGTCACACCTAGTAGTCTGTAAATAAAGTTCTTGGTGTTTGGGCTGATGTGAAAATCCCCGGGGTTGAACGATCGTAAATGCCGCTGTATTAATTTAATACA
>CAYWSY010000035.1:0-17874 GCA_964461105.1 uncultured bacterium | reverse complement strand
TATACCCCTTCCGGTTCAAAGGCACCCTAAGGGACTGATTCAAATCCGGGAGCTTTCAATTCAGTCCTTTAGGGCGCCTTTGAACCGGAAGGGGTATCACTCACATCTTGAATCAACCCTTCCCTACAAACCCCATTTCAGGTAAGCTTGTCAACTTAAAATCAAGGGACCTAGCATGGAATGCTTAAAAATATATGTTGACCGCTTAAAAGAAGGGAACTCAGAGATACTAAACGCAACTCTTCCCTCCTCTATTTTAGACATTCAGGAAGAGGAACTCAGCTTTAAGGAACCGGTCCATGTTTCCGGAGATGCTTATCTCGCTGATGACCACCTCGTTACCAATATCAATGCACGCACAACCGCATCCCTCCCCTGCTCGATTTGCAATGAACCAGTTAGTATTTTAATTAACGTTAAAGACCACTGCGCAACAGAACCCCTCTCTGAGATCCGCTCTGCTATTTATGATCTCACTCCTGAGGTGCGCGAAGCACTGCTTCTCCAAGTTCCCCAGTTTATCGAATGCAATGGTGGAAATTGCCCTGAACGGGAAACGATGAAAAAATATTTACATAAGGTCGCTGCAGATAAAAAGAGCCCTACTTCAGAACAAGTTTACTTCCCTTTTTCTAACTTAGATCAAAAATAGCTTTCACAAAAATAGATAGTGTTGTATAAGATGCCCATCATTTTCTTAGGAGAACCCACATATGGCAGTTCCACGTAATCGTACTTCGAATGCACGTAAAAACTCTCGTCGCGCTCACCACGCGAAAAAACCACAAAACGTAAGCGATTGCTCCAATTGCAGCAAACCTCGCCTTGCGCACCGCATTTGCCCTCATTGTGGCTTTTACGCTGGCAGAGCGGTTGTTCATGCACGGGAAGAATAATCAAAATGCGTTAAACTGTCCCATCGGCGTAGATCTGATGGGCAGCGACACCCCCCCAGAAGAATTGCTGCGGGAGATTCTCCCGTATGCGCAAACCTTGCCTGAGCATGTCACGCTTCACCTCTTTGGCTCTCACTCTCTTTTTTTAGATCATTTATCTCCCCCAGAGCATCTCGTTTTTCACGAAACGGAAGATCCGATTACCATGGACGATGATCCCCTACAAGCGATTCGATTCAAAAAAAAATCTTCCCTTTGCACGGGAATTCAGATGCTTAAAGAAGGCTCTCTCCGCGCGTTCATCTCCGCTGGAAACACGGGAGCTCTCATGGCGTGCGCAAAAGTGCGCTTACCGATGCTCCCAGGCATCGACCGCCCTGCCCTGCTCACCTTACTTCCCACACGTCAAAATGAGATTGCTGTGCTAGATGTTGGCGCGAATACGAACTTTAAAGCAGAACACCTCCTCCAATTTGCTGCCATGGGAATTGCCTATCAAAAAAACCGCGGAGTGGAACATCCCCGTGTCGGATTACTCAACATCGGTTCTGAAGAGAAAAAAGGAACGCCTGAGCTTCGAGAAGCTTATGCTTTACTTGGGTCCCTGAATCGAGAGGGCAATACCCATTTTGTCGGAAACATCGAAGCGCGCGACGTGTTCCAAGGAGAGATCGACGTCCTCGTCACTGATGGATTTACTGGAAATGTTTTTTTAAAAACTGCCGAAGGAATTGCAGCAGTGCTCCTTGATCAGTTAGAGGAAACTGCCCAAGAAGAATGCTCTCCCCACCTTAAAGGAGTCCTCGCAGAAATGAGGCACCGTCTTCATTATGCCGAATATCCAGGAGCTCTACTTTGCGGGATTGATGGCATTGTCCTCAAATGCCACGGGAACTCCTCTCCTCAGAGCCTAAAACACACCATTGTCAGCGCGATACGCCTTGTGGAACATGGCTTCCTCGAGCGGATCAAAAATCAACTATAAGAGCTTTCACCCGTTCATTTCTTGTGGAAAAAGATTGGCGAATGAACTATGATCGTCATTTCCCTGAGGCTAGACTTTAAAGATTAGTTTTACCGCGGCGCTCCCTCAAGAAAAATTTAAATTGGCAAGGACTCATGAAAGAAATTCTCTTAAACATCGAATCGAAAGAGATACGCTACGCACAACTCCACAACGGCACTCTCCATGACTTAATCGTCGAGAGAAAAAAAAACAGGCAACTTGCAGGAAATGTTTACCGCGGGAAAGTCACTAACATCCTGCGCAATATCCAATCTGCCTTCGTCGATATTAACGAAGGGGAAAATGGCTTTATCCACATTTCCGACATTCTTGAAAACACGCAGAAATTCCAAGAGATGTTTGAAATGGACTTCGAGTGGGAAAGTGCACTGAGCCCTGCGCAAGCGAAACAAAAGAAAGAAACGGAAATTTCCAAACTCCTCAAACCCGATCAGCCTGTTTTAGTCCAGGTGGTTAAAGAACCAATCGGCACGAAGGGTGCCAGACTAACGTCTAACATTTCAATTGCAGGAAGATATTTAGTCCTCCTTCCAAATACACCTCACCGGGGAGTCTCGCGTAAAATTGAGGATCCTGCATCGCGCGATCGCCTTAAAAAACTCATCCGCGCATTTGAAATGCCCAAAGAAGTGGGATTGATCTGCAGAACAGCTAGTGTCAATGCATCTCCGGAAATGCTCATCGCTGAAGCTACAGAGCTTCTCGAAACATGGCAAGGGATCATGGATGGATTTCATAAAGCCTCGCGTCCAACTTGCTTATTTGAAGAGTCTGATCTCATTAAACGAGCTGTATTGACTGCCGTCGATAAGAAATATGACCGCATTTTAATTGACGATCACACCACCTATCAAAGATGCAAACACCTCTACACACGCTATAATACAGAACACCCGGTCAAAATTGAGCTCTACCGAGACAAAGTTCCCATGTTTGAGCGGTTTAATGTGGAGAGGGAAATCGACCGTGCTGTGCGCCGCAAAATTTGGTTAAATAGCGGGGGTTATCTCTTTCTTGATCGCACAGAGGCGATGTACACCATCGATGTGAACTCAGGCAGAAGCAGCACACAAACCTCAGATGTCGAAGAGGCGCTCGTTCATATTAACATGGAAGCTGCAGAAGAGATTGCGCGTCAGCTGCGTATCCGCAATATCGGCGGTCTTGTCATTTGCGATTTTATTGACATGCGTTCGCGCAAAAACCAAAAACGAGTTCTAGATCGTCTGAAAGAAGCGATGAAAGATGATTCAGCAAAATGTACAATTTTAGGAATGAGCGAGTTTGGTTTAGTCGAAATGACTCGTCAAAGAAGCCGAGAATCCCTCGTTCAGACCATCTTTACTCATTGCCCTTATTGCAGCGGAAGCGGTCAGATTAAAAGTCATGAGAGTGTCGCCATCGAAATTGAACGCGCATTAAAGAAACTCATTTTGCAACAACAACAATTCGGTCTTGAGCTGGTCTCTCATCCCGATTTGGACCATTTCTTAAGCCATTACGATAAAGAGTTATTCCGAAAACTGGCTGAAAAAAACCAAGCGCAGCTCCGATTTAACAGTAATGATAATTTGCATTTGAACGAGTACCAATTTTTCTCAACTACTAATGGAAAAAAACTCGATGTCTAATTCTGTCCCCTCCCATTTTTGGGAGCGGATTAAAGTGCATGTGCAAGATCCCGCTATCCCCGAAAAATATCAGGGGTTATTCAAGCAATTTTATGAGGGGTATATTGCCGCATTGCATGCCCATGGAATGAACGCCGAACCCTCTGAGGCGCTCTTTATCTCTTTTGCTCAAATGATCAAGGATCAATGCATTGAACCTTTCCCCTTTCAGCCCTATCATGTCAGAATCCGCGAACCGATCGATTATTATGCATTTGGTCTCGATTTTATTCGCCCCCTTGTCGAAAAAGAAAAATCGTCTATTCGTGGGCAGGAACATCTTGCTACGATCACAGCCTCCCTTGAAAAGGGGGAAAATGCCATCTTTTTAGCAAATCACCAAATTGAAGCAGATCCGCAGGCAATTAGCATCATGTTGGAAGATTCCTATCCGAAATTGGGAGAAGATCTGATCTTTATTGCAGGTGAGCGAGTAATTACCGATCCTCTTGCTGCTCCTTTTAGTATGGGGCGCAATTTACTCTGCATCTACTCCAAACGTTACATCGATCATCCCCCAGAACTCAAACACACCAAGCAACTGCACAATAAACGCACCATGCAATTAATGAGCGAGCTTCTTGGTGAGGGGGGAAAAGCTATCTATGTCGCTCCAAGCGGTGGGAGAGACCGTCCCAATGCACAAGGCATTGTCGAAGTGGCCGCATTTGATCCTCAAAGTATTGAAATGCTCAATCTTATGGCAGAGCGGGCGGGCCATCCTACCCATTTCTATCCCCTTGCGCTAAAAACTTACGATCTTCTCCCTCCTCCAGAGAGTATCCAAGTTGAGCTCGGAGAAGCGCGCCTCACCAAGCGTGGCGGCATCCATGTTGGCTTTGGACCTCGCATCGCGATGGATTCCTTTCCTGGCGCAGACCTCACAAACAAACATGACCGTCGTCAAGCGCGTGCGACTTATATTTGCAATTTAGTCAAGCAGGAGTATGATCAGTTTTCTTGAAGGAGATTATTCATGAACTGTCTGTCACGTACTTTTTTTCCATTTTTCCTCTTAACTCTCGTTCCACTTGCTGCTGAAGAGCTGCTAGAAGAGCATGTACAACCAACATACCAGGTGATTGAAGATCAAGCGCGCCTTCCCCGTCTCAATCCAGCTCTTTCTGATCAAGTTGTGGAAAAAATCGTCTTAAGCAATGGTCTTGAAGCCTATCTCGTTTCCGATCCAGGGCTCGATCAATCTGCTGCAGGGCTTGCAGTCGAAGTAGGTTCCTGGCAAGACCCGAAAGAATATCCCGGAATGGCCCACTTCCTTGAGCACATGCTCTTCACGGGAAATCAAGCATATCCAACCGAATTCGAATTCATGCAATTCATCAAAGACAGCGGTGGCAATGTCAATGCATATACCGCATCTGATAGAACCGTTTATATGTTCTCTGTTAATAACGAAGCCTACACGGAAGCTCTTGATCGATTTTCCCACTTCTTTATTGATCCTCTCTTTCAGGTGAATTGCATCAACCGCGAGCTTCATGCCGTTGACCAAGAGCACGCTAAAAATATTGAGCATGATGGGTGGCGGCAATACATGATTTTCAAGGAAACGGGAAATCCTGAACATCCCAACAGCGGATTTTCAACAGGAAATGCGCAAACCCTTTCCGGGATTCCTCGGGAAGCCCTTGTTAATTGGTATCATAGCCAGTATACAGCGCGCCGCATGCATCTAGTGATGATCTCCCCTCTTCCCATTGAAGAGATGCGAGCACTTGCACTGAGTGACTTCTCGCAAGTGGTCAACTTTCCGGTCGTTGATGCGCCGATTACTGTGCCTCTCTCTTCGAGGGAACAGCTGGGACATATGATCTTTATTAAGCCGATCAAAGATCTAAAACAACTCTCGTTAACGTGGGAAATTTCCGGCGATTTTGCCTCGGACCTTGAGCGCAAAGCTCCTGAAATGATCGCGTATGCATTAGGGCAACAAGGGGATAACAGCCTCATTGCAGATCTCAAAAAAAGCAAAATTGCTGAAGGGATCCACGTCTCTTCCGACCGCTTCTCTCATCAAAGCATGCTCTTCTCGATTGATCTTTCTTTGACCGATTTTGGCTTAACCCATTTAGACACTGCAATCACGCGTACCTTCCAAGCAATTGCGCGCCTGAAAAAAGAAGGATTCCCACAGTACCTCTTTGATGAGCTCCAAGCCTTGGATCAGCTTAATTACCAATATCAATCGCGCGACGATGCATTTGAAACGGTGATGCAAGTGACCAGTGATCTTGTCTATGAAGATCTTGCAACATTTCCAGAAAAAACAAACATTCCTACAACTTATGATCCTGAGTTTATTCAAGGATTTGTAGACACATTAAAACCGGACACCTGTGTGTATTACGTGATCGCCGATCCTGCAAAAACAGGGGTCCTTCCCGATACGACAGAAAAATGGATGAATGCCCAATACGCGATTAAAGAAATCTCCCAATCACGAATGACGGCTTGGGAAGAAGTTCAGCCGACCCCCAAAATCCAACTTCCTGAAAAAAATCTCTACGTTCCTTCCCAGTTAGCCCTCTTAAACGGTGGGGAAACCATCTCTGAGCCTGCTCATCCCGTTTTAGTTGCAAATGATGCCGCAGGAATGTTCTATTATGCTCCAGACACGCGCTATCACGTGCCTGAGATCGCCTCTATTTTTACAATCAAAACTCCGCTCGTTGATCAATCTTTGAAGTCAAAAGTATTAACAATCCTTTACATTCGCGCTTTAAAAGAAAAGCTCTCCTCGACCCTATTCTTTGCGAAACAAGCTGGATTATCTGCACACTTTTCTTCTCAAGACTATAGCATTAAAGTCGCCCTTGAAGGCTACAGCGACCAAGCGCAGCTTCTTTTAACAAGCATCTTTTCTGCCATGAAAAAAGTCGCTCCGACACTAGATCAATTTGAGATCTTTCGTGCATCGCTTGCCTCTGATTACGATAATGCATCCAAAGAATTGCCCATTCGCCAAGCAACTGATCTTCTGAGCAGCATTATCTTCAATCAACCTACTAATGCAGAATTGCTCAAGACCACCAAACACATCTCATACGAAGAGTTCCTCGCATTCTCGAAAAATCTTTTCTCAACAGCTTATCTCGAGGGAATGCTCTATGGAAATTTGACTCAACACGAAGCCACATCCCTCTGGGGTCAATTAAAGACGACCCTTGATGCTGCTCCTTACCCATTAGAAAAGCAACAGCGTAAACAGGTGCTCGTTCTTTCAGAAAAATATGGCCCTTACATGTTGGTCCAAAATACCGATAGGCAAGGAAATGGTGTCCTCCTGCTGTTGGAAGAAGGGGATTTTTCATTTGAAAAAAGAGCCACGCAACAGATCCTTGGTTCCGCATTGAGCGATGGTTTTTTTGATACGCTTCGTACGAAGCAACAAACTGCCTACATCGCCAAAGCATGGGATGCTGAAGAAGAGCGGCAGCTATTGCAATACTTTGCCGTTCAATCAAGCACTCACCAACCCCATGAACTCCTCGCCCGCTTTGAGTTGTTTTTAGAAGATTTCTACAAAAACATTCAGTTGATTATTCCTGAGAGCCGTTTCGAAAAAATCCGCTCAAATGTGATCACGCTCCTTCAAATGCCACCTGAAAACATGGCGGGGATGACACAAAAGCTCAATAAGCTTGCCTTTGACTATCGTGATTTTGATTGGATCAATAAACGGATTGAAAGCACCAAGGCAATTACTTATGAGCAATTCTGCTCGACAGCGTTAACTTTTCTTTCAAGAGAGAATGCGCGTCGCTTAGCTGTTCTAGTTGAAGGAGTTTTGGCTCCAGAAAACGATTTTAGGTATGAAAAAATCTCAAAAGATGATGTACGCAACTTAGGATCTTTTGTCACCGTCAAGTGATGTTGCACTTCTTAATATTCCAAGGGGCTTTAAAAAGCCCCGAATTGCATACAGAACCCAAAAGATCGTACCTCCCCAAATACGGCGCGTTTTCTCATACCAGAAAATCATCGGACCTCGACTCTCATTATCGAGATGCCGGTCTAGCTTTCTTTGAGGAATGCGCTTAGGCTTAAAATGATCATGGTCGTTATCAAGGACTCTGCGGGAATGTAACCACATCCGATCGCTCAGAGTCGCAAGAAATTGCTTGAGATAATTGAATTCCGTGAGCTTAATCTCAAAACGATGATGGGTGATCCCCCATCCTAAATGCTTTCCTCCGACGACATGTGCGATATCCCCCTCTTCTCCTGCAGTTGATCGAAAAATATTCATCTTAATCGGTTCCCCTCCAAAGGGAGAAGCATTGACCCTTTTGGCAAATTTTTCAGCAAGTCGCTCTTCAACGCTCGGCGAATTAAAAAAATAGGCTTTTGATATCTTTTTCCAATGATCAACCATAAAACGCTGAGCAAAGGCTCCACCTAAACTGTATCCTGCTGTAATCACTCGTTTACCTTGAGGACAAAAGTTCCGATCGTTCATAAGTGCTGAGAGCTGATCTTTTGTTGAAGAATACCCCCAATCTCCAATATGGATCTGAAAATCATTCATCAACGTTTCTAAAGCATCTTCCCCTGAGAGCGCAAATTGAGTGGGTCTAAATGCGACAAACGGTTGAAGAATCGAGTCTGACCCTACCGGCTTGAGTCCATAGGCAATCAGTCCATCACAAGCAATTCTCCGGTAGACCTGGTAATAATTAATAGATCCATTTGTGCCTGGAGCTGGAATGATCTGCCCTTCCATGAGCTCTTTGTTAACAGTGCATTTTGAAAATCTCTCGATCCACTTATTAAAACGCAACTCTTTCACATCGGAACCAAGATAATAAAGTTCCTTATCCATCAACACTGGATCGTATTTGATCCAAGCTCGTTTATATAGGGGCGCACCATAAATATTTAAAGGATTCAACGATTTTCCCATTGGAGCTATATGAGAATGTTCGGCAATTCTTCTTTTAATTTCTTTAGATGTTAACGAGTCAAGATTCCCAAGATCACTAGATAGAATGCGCGTAGACCCAATGCTGATCATCTTCACATACTTTGATAGCAGAGGCTCTCCTCGCGCAAAGAGCTCACTAAAATCGATCTTATAACGCCCGCAGATCCGATCCACTTTAGCTTGCCCGTAAACATGTCTAAGCGTTCTCAAAAACACTTGCCAAACCTGCCGGTTTTTAACTCGATGAGCAGCGTTCACTCCCCAAATCCAATGAGAACACGTTTGGGCTACACTCAAAATCTGGTCATAGCACCGATTAAAGAGCTGCCAAACTACGTGTTGATTGCTCGTCTTCTCATCTCGTGAGGGTCCATTGTGCGGTGATATGACCCGACCTTGACGGTCTAAAACCAAATAATTATTTGCAGACGAGCAATGAGCAACTTCAGCTACTTGAATAAACTGATTCAATCGATAAACTGAATTCATAATTTTTCCGTAATTAATCGGCGAGATAATATTACAATCAGAAATAAAACGCAAAACTAATCGATTTGCATATTATGATAGACCGCATCGACATCATCGAGAGCCTCAAGATACTCTATCAATTCAAGATTTGACTTGCTAACCTCTTCATTACAAGAAACATAAACCTTTGGAATCATTTGAAGCTCAGCCTCTTCGCAAACGACCCCCTTCTGCTCAAGTTTTTCTTTCACAGAGAATAGCTGGTCGGAAGAGGTCGTAATGATAAACACTTCATCTTCGACATCAAAATCTTCAGCGCCCGCCTCAGTAGCTGTTAAAAAAAGCTCATCTTCGATAAGATTTTTTTTAAGCACCTGAATGACCCCTTTTCGGTCAAAATTAAAGGCAACAGCACCTGGATTGGCAATCGTTCCCCCTTTTTTATTGGTTGCAATCCTCATATCAGATGCGGCTCTATTCCGATTGTCTGTCATGATCTCCACTAAAATGCCCACCCCTCCATATCCATAGAGCTCATAGGTCGATTCTGTAAAGTCTGCCTGATCTGCGCTCGAGGCTTTTTTAATATTTCGCTCGATATTGTCATTGGGCATGTTAGCGGCTCTGGCTTTTTGAAGGACCAAACGGAGTTTCGAATTTGACTTCTGATCAGGGCCTCCTTGTCTAACCGCACTGATGATCTCTTTAGTAATGCGAGAAAAAATTTTCCCCTTAATCGCATCTGCCCGCCCTTTGCGGTGTTTAATATTTGCCCACTTACTATGTCCAGCCATATCTCTCTCAACCTATTAATTTTTTTTGCATCATTATTTTTGCAATGTAATTTCCATTCTCTTTAATGAAACGGCTCTGTCGTCCAAATTCTGTAAATCCCATGCGCTCATACAATCTCTGAGCGGGATTTCCTTCGTACACTTCTAAATGAAGCACTTCAATATGAAACCGTTCGCGAGCAAGGGCCATCAATTGAGATAATAGAGCGCCACCAATCCCCTTTCCTCGATATTCCTCTTTAACAATGATCGCAAACAGACAGGTATGAGCCAACTTTTGATAGGGTTGAATGTACAATATTGCCATTCCACAAGGAATCCCATTCCATTCTGCTGTCAACGTCGATTCAATGCGAGAGTAGCCTACCCAAATCCGCACCGCGTCTTCAATCTCTTTTGGATCAATCATCGGGAACCAACGGAGAATCCCTGGCAAAGAGAGCCACTCTGTTAACAAGGGAGCATCATCGGCTTGAGTGCAGCGAAACGTCAGTTCTGGAACGGATGCGCTCATGTTAAATAGCCCTCATACAGCACTCTACCAAAATAACGATCTGCATCTTTAACAAAGTTCTCCTGCCTCCCATACGCATGAAAATCAAACTGCTTCAGTAAGTGTTCACATGGATTTCCCTCAAACACTTCGATATTCATGAGCTCTAAGCGAAATTTATTCTTTGCCAAATGTTTTAAATTCTTCATCAACGAACTTCCGATCCCCTTTCTTTGGTGCTTCGGGTCAACAAGGAGTTTAAACAGACAGTGATGGGCGACTTTGCGGTAGGGCATCAGAAACAAAGTCCCAATCCCAACAGGAACATCATGCAACGTTGCAGTCAAGCTCGCATTGTAGCGGCAAAACCCTACCCAACACTGAGCAGCATCATCGATCTCTTTATCTGTGCTTACAGGAAACCACTTTTGAATTGCAGGATCGAGCAGCCACTCTCGAACATACGGAGTATCGGTGACATGCGTGTAGCGAATATCAAAGCCTTCTGGTTCTGATCTCATGACTTAGCCAAATTCCTTGAGATAAGCATTAATAAACCCATCCAAATTTCCATCCATGACATCCTCAATATTCCCAACCTCATACCGGGTTCGGGTATCTTTGACAAGGGTATAGGGTTGGAAGACATAATTTCGAATTTGCGAACCCCAGGCAATCTCTTTTTTCTCTCCTGAAAGATCCTTTAGCTTCATCTCTCGCTCTGTCAATTCCCTCTCATACAATTTTGCACGCAGCAATTTCAAGCACGTTTCTCTATTTTGAATCTGACTTCGCTCGCTTTGACACGAGACGATAATGCCTGTAGGTCCATGAGTCATCCGAACAGCAGAATCTGTCTTATTAACGTGCTGCCCTCCCGCCCCTGATGCTCGATAAGTATCGACGCGCACATCCTCGGGACGAATTTCAATTTGAATATCATCGTCAATTTCAGGAGTGACATCAACCGAAGCAAAGCTCGTATGCCGTTTGGCATTGCTGTCAAAAGGAGAGATCCTGACTAGGCGATGCACCCCTCGCTCCCCCTTACAATATCCGTACGCATAAGAACCGGAAATTTTCAGGGTCATGCTTTTAATTCCTGCAACATCTCCATCAATCACGTCGAGAATTTCCACTTTCCATTGACGTTTTGCTGCCCACCTCTGGTACATTCTTGAGAGCATCAATGCCCAATCACACGCCTCTGTGCCGCCAGCTCCCGCGTTAATGCTCAAAAAGCAATTTTTCCCATCGAGTTCCCCCGATAACATTTTACGCACTTCCATCTCGGAAAGAAGTCGATCAACTGCGCCAAGCTCAACAATGAGCTGCTCATAAAAAGCCTGATCGCTCGATGGGTCGACCTCCGGCAGAAGTTCTTTTACACTCTCAAAACGACCTTTAAGATCCCGATAAGCATGGGTCCATTCTTTAAGCTCATTGACCTCTGCGATGATCTTCTGCGCGGCAAGATTGTCATCCCAGAAATCTGCATGCTCCATTCTTCTCTCTAATTCTGCAACTCTCTTTTCTTTGTCTTCTAAGCTAAAGATACCTCCACATATGCAGAAGGCGATTATCGATGCTTTTGATTTGGTCTTGGACGTTATCGTTCATGTGTTAATCCTTCGTTGCGAAATAGAGTGCTATTTTAGGACATCCAGGTTCAGCAACGCAAGCAAATCCTGTTTCTGTGTGCACATCTTCTCTCGAGAATGCATAAAGAAAATAATTTTTAATTTATAAAAACTTAATCAGGTCTTTATAAAAAAAAGGATACCAGTATAATCCTCGTCTGTTCTTCAAAACAGGGAAGTCCCCTTGAGAAATTTAACTCAATCCAGGAGGTCACTATGAGAATCCAAGAAGCTCTTTCTAATTGCTGCCAATCTTTTGGCACAGCTTTGACAAGCGTAGGCCAATGGCTCGGACGAACAGTCACTGCAATCGGCTCCGGTCTTTACAGTTTTGGTGCAAAAGTTGTTGCTGTTGTAACTCCTTACTTTGCAAGCTTAGCAACTTTCATTAAAAACAACCAAACAAGCGTCATCATCGCAACCGTCGGTGTCGCAATTGGCGCTGTCATATGCGCAGCCGTTTCGTCTCTTTGCAAAACAGCCCCCTCAAAATCAAACCAACCAGCTGAAGACTCATTGGCAACATTTTTAGCAGTTCTTGCTGACAAGCCTTCTAAAAAAGATGCCCAAGCAGCGTTTAAAGCATTAAACAAAGATGCTCAAAGAGCTGTAAGAAAGCACTTTGCAAAAAAAGCAGGGATTACCGACAAAGCTGACATTGCTACAGAATTCAAGAAAAATATTCACAAGAAAAACGTGCTCAGCGCCGTTAAAAAAGCGATTGCCGCAGAAGAGAAAAAAGCTGCTGCAGCTGCAAAAAAAGCGTCCGCTTAATTTCAGCTCACACAGACAATTTCAAAGAGCCACATGGTTTTCCGTGTGGCTTTTTTGATTTAAACACACTTGAGAATCATCATTAAATTCATACTTCCATAGAGCTCGACCTTCAGCAATTCTCTCTTTATGAAACTGCAATGCTCCTTCATGCATAGACGCTGTAACGCGCATTCCATCTTCAACAACAATCTGCATGTTTCCTTCAAACACCACATCTCTTGCAATGAATTCACTCTCCCCTTGAAGCACAATTTCACAGACCTCCTTTCGCTCACCTCCCCCCTTCCAATAGCGATCAGGAGAGCCTCTTTCTCTTTTCTCTGTGCGAATAGTGACATGACTTAACACACATCTCCCCACACGCTCTGAATACATAAGCGCCCCATCGCAATCAAGATCTCGGTATCCCATCACACGCTCTGCCACAATTTTCAAACACCCGTCAAGAAACAGCCCTTCGACATCGATCTCTGCGATTTCTAATATCCACTCACTGCCCTCAACAATGACGCCTCCTCGTAATTTTTGGGCAATGATCCCATAAAAAGGCCCAAGTGCTGGATGATAAACAAAGTCAAAAGCCCCCCCAAGTTCGAGATACTCTTCGACAGATCGCATCTTAGGAACACTAAAGTGGCAGTGTGTTTCTAAAAGCTCATGAGCATTGCAAAGATGGTCAAAGTAACATCCCTCAGGGGTTTCGCTTAAGGAGGAGCTCATTTGAAATTCTTTTTTTGTTGTCGAAATCGTTTTGCGCCTGTGATTAAACGTCAGATAGGTCTTTAATTCAGGCAAATCAGAATCATTCTTAGGGGCAAACTCTTCGACAAAACAATCTGCAATATTCTGCATGGTCGATTCTAAGCGCGCCACTTGCCGCTCCTGCACAGCTCCGCACACATCAAGAAAAGTCATTTTTTTGAGATTCACCAACATTCCTGGAATTGGACATTCTTCTACTTTGTGTGAGACCTGTTCAATATCTGCAAATAGGATATTGGTATTCGAAGGAAATTTCGAATAGCAGCTCCCCTCATACATCGGCTCATCTTCAATTCCAAACTTCTTGAAATCACAATATTCGATGTTGGTCAGGCAATAACCCGTTGCATCGCCCCTTTGAGACGCGATCGTGACATTGACCCCTTCAGCAGACCCAACCTGCCTGAAGCACGACGCAAAGCCAAAGGCTTTATCCCCTCCGCAACCGAGCCCTGTAAATGCCACAAGCCCATAATCACAGCCCGCTATCGGATTATTTATTTGCCGCACAAGCATTTTTCTGCGTTTTAACTCTTGAAACCATTTAAAAATCCCCTGATCTTTGGCTACTTTCCAGATCACCCCATGGCCGCCGGGCTTCATTAACGGAAGGCATGGCCCCATGAGACACCAATTCCCTTCAGAATCGATTGTTGGAACCGTTGGTTGGCAAAAAAAAGCAAAACTTGAACGCGGTCTTCCAAACCACCCATTTTCTTCGCATAGTGAAACAATCTGAGCATGGTTATCTTTCTCTTGAGACGTCATCATCGCAACGGGCGTGATCAACTGCTCGCCAAATAATCGATAGTATAAGTATTCACGCGCCTGAAGATCGCGGATCAAGCCCTCAAGCAAGGTTCTACCGCAAAATTGGAGTCTTGCTGCTGGCAAGGGCGCTAACGTATCAGGATCGCATAAACGCAAACGGTCTGCAGCCCCGCCCACTGGATAAATTTCCGCCATCATCGGCAATGTCTGAATCCCAGTTGCAATGGCCTTGGCGACAGCTTCAGTCTCCTCGACTAAATCAATCCCCACTGGTTGATGATATACTCCCCTCATCTGCAAACCGCCAGATTCTTTTTCGATAAGAAATCGAAGCAACATCGCTTGATACCCAACAATTCCTCCAATATCTCTATAAAATGCTTCCACAGGAAGTAAAGAGAACAGTAAAGAAGTAAGTTGTTCTTCATCCTCCTGAATCTTTAAACCTTCTAATAAGCGATCTAGCTGTTCAATGGCGATGAGCTCGAGAACAATCACCTTGTATTCAGAAGACAACGCTGCAAAAAAAGGAAGGTTATAGTCAATATCTAAGGTCAGCTCTTTAATCTTTTCATCAGTGGTTTGGCATGTTTTAAGTCTCTCTGCCAAAGCATTTAATCTTACAAATCTAAATCTCATCTCATCATCAGTAATCACAATAGGTAGCATGTGTCGCAAACCGCCTTTAATTCAAAGCACAGGTTGGCCATTCATCGCGAAAAATTCAAGTCATTTTCAATGAACTTAACCTTCAACACAGGAAGGATTGGGTCACTTAAAATTAAAACTTACGAAATCAAAACAAATGAACTCATCATGCTTAAAATAAACAAGTTAAGACATTTCTCTCTAGAGCAGAGGGAGATGACCTTAATTTCCTATTACGATTTTTTTTGACTATTAATTCACTAGAGCGATACAACTTGTCATTCGAGGAAATAAACATGTCACCCCTCGACCCGTCTATCCAAAAAATGGGGATAGGCCAAACGAAGCACTATTAAAGGAGAATCCACATGGCAAAAAAAACGAATTCCAAGTTCATGCAACCGATGCAGGTCAGCGAAGAGCTTGCTGCTGTTGTCGGACGAGGACCGCTACCTCGCACTGAAGTGACAAAAAAGCTCTGGGCTTATATCAAAAAAAATGGCTGCCAAGATGAGAAAAATAAGCGCAACATTAACCCTGATGATAAACTATCTAAAATTATCGGAAAAAAATCAGTTAACATGTTCGAGATGACAAAACTCGTCAGCAAGCACTTAAGCTAAAGCGAATTTCAGCAGAATGCAGTTTCTATACTGCGTCCAGTTGAAAGTTAGACAAATTTCAAACTCAGCGCTTCCATTTTTTATTCGTTGAAGCAGGCCCTGTGCTAGCACAGGGTCGATGGAAACGAATAGAAAAGGGGAGATGCTGAGGCCGAAATTTGTCTAACTTTCAAGTGGACGCAGTATATACTGCGTTCTGCTCTTTCAAACATGACAACTTCATCTCGTTCCATTTCCGTGGTTTTACTTGCCGGGGGCCAAGGCACTCGGATGCGCAGTCACGTACCCAAGCAATTTATTCCTCTATTTGGCAAGCCTCTTGCACGTTATAGCTTTGATCTCTTTTTAAATTATCCAGGGATTACAGAAGTCGTCGTCGTCTGCGAACCAGATTATCAACACCTATTTGCAACTGACCTACTTTCCGTCCGTTTTGCACGCCCTGGCATGAGGCGCCAAGATTCTGTCTTTAGTGGATTTGCCTTGACCAACCCAGATGCAGAACTCATCTGTATTCACGACAGCGCTCGTCCACTTCTGTCCGAATCAAGTCTCGATGATCTCTTTGAACAAGCCTACCTATTTGGTGCTGCGGCGCTTGCTGTGCCCGCTAAAAACACCATTAAGGAAGCTGACCCCAATTTATTTATCAGACGCACCCTTGACAGATCCACTCTTTGGGAAATGCATACGCCCCAAATCGCAACGCCCGCACTGTTGCGCAAAGGCTTTGAAATCATCCACGCCTATGATCTCGAGGTAACCGATGATGCTGCAATTGTTGAGCTCACGGGACATCCCGTCAAACTCGTTCCAGATTCCTATCGCAATATCAAAATCACCACAACAGAAGATTGGCCGCTGGCAGAAATATACCTTAAGTCTGATGCGCCATGACTAAACACCATTATCGATTACTTATTGCTTATGATGGATCCAACTATGGAGGGTGGCAAGTGCAGCCAAATGCCCTCTCGATTCAAGAATTGATCCAAACCACTCTTTCCAAAATCTTGCGTATCCCCACTAACGTCACAGGTTCAGGCCGCACAGATGCCGGCGTTCACGCATTCGGCCAAGTGGCTCACTTTAGCCATCAAGAACCCATCGATCTTAAGAAATTAGCCCTTTCACTAAATGGATTGCTTCCTCCAGATATCCGCATCCGTTCCATCTCTGAAGTGGACAGCAATTTTCATGCGCGCTACAGTGCAAAAGGAAAGATCTATCACTATCACATCCATCTCGATCCAATCCATTCCCCCTTTTCAAAGATGTACCGCTATCATGTCCCTCATCCTGTCAATCTGGAACTGTTAGCTCAAGCGGCTACCCTCTTCGTCGGCACCCATGATTTTACCTCCTTTTCAAACCAAGCACACCGTGGCTCTGCTGCCCATGATCCTATTCGAACCATCTCAAGAATTGAGATTGTTCCTCAAGATGGGGGCGTTCGCTTAGAATTTGAAGGAAATGGATTTCTATATAAGATGGTTCGCAATATCGTTGGCACCTTGCTCGAGGTGAGCAACGGGAAAATTCCCTTAGAAAAAATCCCTGAAATTTTTGCCGCAAAAAACCGCTCTCAGGCAGGCACAACAGCACCTCCCCACGGTCTTTTCTTATTCGAAGTCAAGTACTGATGACAGAGATTCAATATGGCGCATTTCCATATCACCACACTCATGGAGTTGCGGGTGATCATTTCGGCAAACAAGAACAGCCGTCGCACCTGCAGCACAAAGAGATTGCAGGCCTTTAAGCGAATCTTCAAATCCGATCACGCGATCCCCAACTACAGCCAGTCGCTCAATAGCTTTTAAATACCCATCTGGAGCTGGTTTGGGAGAGGTATAATCTTCGCGCGTCAGCCACAAAGGGATTTTCTGCAGCACGGGAAAAGATCCTTTAATGATCTCAATCTGCTCTTTCGGAGAATTTGTTACTACAGCATGCTTAAGCTGATGCGTTTGCAATAGAGATAGCAACTCTTCTGCACCAGGCATTAACTTCACATGCCCTTCATTTAATAGACTCAGATAAATCTGCTTCTTCTCCGCATACAAATCATTCCAAGAAAACACTTGCGAAAGCAATCCAGGAAATTGTTCACATAGAGCATCGCGCATCCCCAATGATTTGAAATGAGCAGCTTTGCAGTATTGTTCCAACGTCCAATTAAGCTCGTATCCATGACGCTTGCACAATTCCACGTACGCGGCATAGTGCAGAGGCTCTGTATCGACAAGCAAACCATCGAAATCAAATAAGAAGAGCTGATAGTTCGCAATCAAATTATTCACTGTATACCCAAGTGAACTCGAAAGTTTGAATTTGGGCTGCGCGAAAGATCCCGCGGT
>CAYWSY010000034.1:0-18680 GCA_964461105.1 uncultured bacterium | reverse complement strand
ATGGACACAGCTAACTTTACGATCGTCCAACCGCGGGATCTTTCGCGCAGCCCAAATTCAAACTTTTGAGTTCACTTGGGTATAATCCTGGAAGAGATTGGTAGCACTCCATATCTTCTAAAACAATCAGCTCGAGAGTGTTTTCCAAAAAACTCTCCGAGCTGAATCTATTCGTAAGTGTCTTGTGTAAATTCTTATATTTTTCGTGAAGAACGACAGTTTCTAAGACTGATCGATCAGACACAAAACTTACCCCTCGATGAAATAAAAACTCCTGCGAGGTATAATCTCTAAATCCCTTGAAAATTCTAGCAATCTCTGCTGCTTCCTGTTTTAAACTAGCCACACGTTTTGGAGATGGTTTTTCAATAGTAAAACCAAATCTTCCAAGAGATGTAAATATGTTGGCCCTTTTTTGAAAAAGTCGAGCATTTGCTTCCCCATATCCCAAACAGATCCCCAAAAGATCATCTCTAAGATAAAAATGCTCTTTGAATGCATTTCTATGCAAAAGAGCCTCAAAAAGAGCTTCTTTATCCCCAGCACCAGAGTCATATTTTTTTAATTCTGAAAGATATTGAGAACATAATGGCAGCATTAATCTCTTATTCATCACGGAAACTTTCATAAAGTGAAGCTCTTCATCTTGCTCCACTAAATCAAAAAAGATATTGTTGCCACAAAACAAATGTTCATATTTTTTCCAGGTATCATACCCTTTGTGAAAAAGTGCTGCATCGGGGAGAAATCCTTCAAAAAAAAGATCCAGCGCATAAACAGGATCATAATTAAAACGATCTACCTTCACTTTGGGTTTAATGTAAGAATAGAATCCCATCGGTTTCCCGCCCAAAAGCACGTACCCAATCGAATCTTCCTGAATCAAACAACGAAAAAAATACTCAAGAAATAAACGGTCCTCTGAGGGGAGCGTCGAGACGAAATGCTTAACATCTTGCCGCACCTTATTAACAGGAGGAGTCTTGGAACTGCACCCGGAAACCAATAAAATGAAAAATACACTCCATAACCGCTTTTTAGTAGCGGTTTTGAAGCGTGTTTTATTCGCACAGTCCAAATTCCAACTTTCAATTTGGTATATTCGTTTCACTATGCAATCCTTAGTACAGCAAATTTGAGGTATACCCAAACAACTTCGAAAGTTGGGTTTCGGCAACGCGAAAGCTCCCGCGGTTAAGCGATCGTAAAGTTAGCTGTGTTCTCGAACACAGCGGCCTTTACGATCGTTTAACCCCGGGGCTTATGAAGCAGCCGAAACCCAACTTTCGAAGTTGTTTGGGTATAAACTCTATCGATTTCCTCAATTACTTTCCAGCTCAGCAAACTTGAAATTTGCATTTGACAGAGCGCTGTGGTATAAAGATCGCTTTTAACCTGGCTTCTCTATGAAAAAACTGACACAAGAACCCTCTAGACATGAAATTTGGAAGATGTTCGACCAAATTTCCCCCACCTATGACCGTGTCAATCGAGTGATGACCTTCGGTCTCGACCAGAAATGGCGTAAAAAAATGTGCAGCCACCTTCCGTGCCGTAACAATCTATCTGTCTTGGATTGTGCAACGGGAACGTGCGATCAAATCATCTCTCTCATGGAACATGCACCTCACATTTCATCCATTGTAGGAATCGATCTTGCAGCTGAAATGATCGCGGTGGGAGAAAAAAAATTGTTAGGCAAATCTTATGCCAACTCTGTCACACTTCAAGTGGCAAGCGCCCTTGAAATCCCCTACCCTGATCAAACATTTGACTGCGTGACCATCTCGTTTGGAATTCGCAATGTCACCAATGTGATTGGATGTTTGAAAGAGTTCTACAGAGTCTTAAAACCAGGAGGAAGAGCATTGATCCTAGAAGGGACCATTCCTCAGAATCAACTCTTAAAAGGGGTGCATTTATTTTATCTTCGCAACTTACTGCCTCGGATTGGCGGATGGATTTCCAAAAAACAAGGGGCTTACCGCTATTTAAATGAGACGATTGAAACCTTTCCTCATGGGGAGCAGTTCATTCGCCTGATGAAAACTGCAGGTTTTGAGGAAGCAATCACCCATCCTCTTATGGGAGGCATTGTCAGCATTTATCAAGGGGATAAGGAACATGCGCCATAGCTCGGCACTAGAGAGCCATCTGCTGCAAGTGGGTGATCGTGTGTATACCCATCACTATCTCATTGTCGATTTATCTCGATTGCCTCTCTTAGAGTGGTTGAATGCTCAAACCCTTTTTCCTAAAGTGTATTGGCAAAGCCGATGTGAGCCCGTAGAAAGGGCTGCTGTCGGGAGTTTGCTAACAGTGCCTCATGTCCCTATTTTAGATCCTCAGACTCCACCTGAAGTGCGCTTTTTTGGAGGCAGGCACTTTGCCTCTGCCCCAGTTACAAAGAACTGGAACGCCTTCCCCTCTTGTGCGTTTTGGCTCCCCGAATTTGAGGTCGTGCAAGAACCTGGGCGGACCTATCTTTTAATCCATGATCTTTCTGAAGAGCCCGATTCCACTCTGATGCGCAAACTTAAGTTTGAACTGCCTGAACAAAGAGCGCTCTCTTGTAGACTTAAAGCGCGCTCTGATTCCCCTGCCCTCGATCAATGGGAGCTGCTGGTTGCAAGAGCTCTGTTTGAAATTGAAGAAGATCGCCTCGAAAAAGTGGTCTTGGCACGCAAAACTCGATTTCTAACTGAAGGGCAACTCGAGCCTTTGCTGCTACTTGCGAGCTTAAGACAAAAAGCTCATCTGGCAACGCTGTATGGCTTTCAATTCTCTCAAGACTCTGCTTTTATTGGTTCAACCCCTGAGATGCTTTATCAACGCATGGGGGATCAGATCCATACAGATGCCCTTGCTGGAACCCGCCCCAGAGGAGCTACTGAGGAAGAGAATTTGCGCATCCAAGAAGAATTATTGACTAATACTAAAGACCGGAGGGAATTTTCTTGTGTGAAGCAATGGATTCATTCAGCCCTCCAACCATTATGTTCTCAAATGCATTGGGAGCCTTACGATCGCGTGGTGACAACATCCCATGTTCAACACATCCACAATAGACTCCATGCAACGTTACATGCTCACATTACAGATCAGCTTCTCATCGACACATTGCATCCCACTCCTGCTCTCGGGGGAAAACCTCGCGAGGAGGCTTTAGAGTTCATCCAAGCTCAAGAGCCGTTTCAAAGGGGTTGGTATGGAGCTCCAATCGGCTGGATTTCTGCCCATGCAGCTGAAATTGCCGTCGGAATTCGATCTGCGCTTGTCTGCGATGATGAGATTAACCTCTTTGCAGGCACAGGAATTGTCAAGGGAAGCCATTCTCTTAGAGAATGGGAAGAGCTCGAACATAAAATCACCCCTTTTAAGCAGTTGTTTTTATGAATAATTTAAAGTGGGCACGCATCTTAATTGACCAATTGATTAAACAAGGGGTGAATTATTTCTGTATTTCGCCTGGATCTCGATCAACACCGCTTGTCATTGCCATTGCAGAGCACCCTCAAGCCATGAAAATGGTCCATTTTGATGAGCGTGGAACTGCCTTTCACGCTGTAGGATATGGAAAAGCAACAGGAAAAGCTGCTGCCATCTTAGTCACATCTGGCACTGCTGTTGGCAATCTTCTCCCTGCTCTGATGGAAGCTTCAAATGAATGCATCCCGCTCATTGTGCTCACTGCCGATAGGCCTCCTGAAAGGCGGGATTGCGGCGCCTCGCAGACGTGCGATCAAATCAAACTCTTTTCCCCTTATGTGCGCTTTGAGTGTGATCTTCCCTGCCCTTCTGAGGAAATCCCCGAGCGATTTTTAGCGACAACGACAGCTCAAGCTGTCTTTGCTGCACATGGTCCTTTTTCAGGTCCTGTCCATCTCAATTGCCCTTTTCGCAAGCCTCTTTTTTCTGATGATGGGGGAATCATTCCCGATGTCGTTCCTTTGAGGATCGAGCAAGAGGAAAGAGCACTTAAGCGCGCAAGTATGGAAGCGTGTGCGCGCCGTTTAATGGGATGCAAGGAAGGACTCATTCTTGTGGGGTCGATGGATTGCCATGAAGAGGTGGCTCCCATTTTGGAGTTAGGAGAACAGCTCCAATTTCCTGTCATCACAGACATTCTCTCACAGATCAGAACGCTTGGCAAACATCCCTGCCTCATCCCCTACTTTCACATGTTACTTAAGGAATTTAAACCCAAAATGGTCTTGCATTTTGGCAATCGGATTGTCTCAAAGACGATCAAAGACTGGCTCAATGCTCTGGCTATTGAAGAGTACATTCAGGTTTCCGATCATCCCCACAGACAAGATCCCCATCATCAAACAACGTGGCGCTTTGTCTGTAATCCAGCTGTTTTTTGTGAAACAATCTCTGGCTTTATCGGCAAAGATGTCTCTACAGATTGGTTGCACTCTTGGCAAGAGCGCGCAGAGCACATAGGCTCAGCCCTTAGCTCTGTGTTTAGAGAGCAAACCGCATTGACCGAGCCTGGAATTGTCTATGATCTAACATCGCACCTCTTACCAGATTGCAGCCTATTTATCGCTAACAGCATGCCCATTCGCGATGCCGATCTATTTTTATTTCCCGATCAACCTATCGGATCGCTCTTTGGCAACAGGGGGGTCTCTGGAATCGACGGAAATATTGCAACAGCAACAGGGATTGCGATGGGCAAAAAACAGCCTGTGATTGCACTCCTTGGAGATCTGACTACCCTGCACGATCTCAATTCACTAGCTCAACTCAAAGACTGCCCTTATCCCGTCCTCATCGTGGTGATTAACAATCAAGGAGGGGGGATTTTTTCTTTTCTGCCGATTGCTGAGAAAACACATTTATTTGAAACCTGTGTTGCAGCTGCGCATCCCTATACTTTTGAAGGAGCTGCAACGCTCTTCCAACTTCCCCTTCAAAAAGTAAGCTCGAAGGGTGGTTGGCATTCTGCCTTAACTCAATTTTTAACTACCCCTAAAAGCGGTATCATCGAAATTCAGACAGAGCGCAGTGCAAATTACCAATTTCATCAGGAACTAACGTGGCGGGCCATGTGTTCGCAGATCCATTACACAACTACCGGTGATCCCAAAAAACAAGCGCTTGTATTCCTTCATGGCTTTCTCGGGTGCATACAAGATTGGGATGAGATGATAGAGCACCTATCCCCGTATTATTATTGCGTTGCAATCGACTTGCCTGGACATGGAAAGACTCCATTTACATCTGATGCATGTGGCGCAATTTCTAGTGCGGCTCACCACTTAAATCTCAATTCCCCTGTGCTTATCGGCTATTCAATGGGAGGCAGAATTGCGCTGCATCTCAAAAACAGGGAACCTGCCTACTGGAAACAAGTGGTGGCCCTCTCAACTCATCCTGGAATCGCTACGAATGAAGAGCGCTCGATACGACTTGCAGACGACATTGCATTGAGTATGAAACTGGAAACAGAGCCGTTTGATCAGTTTCTCACAACTTGGTACACCCAACCTCTTTTTGCTTCTCTTAAAACGCGCCCTGATCTCTTCGAATCAATCTTACAGCGCCGTTTGAGTGCGGATCCTCGCAGGCTGGCTCAAGCCTTGCGCACCTACAGTTTAGGCGTGCTTTCTTCCATTGTTTCTTTTTTCCCAAATACGGTCTTTCTTTACGGTGAAGAGGACTTGAAATATGAAGCTATTTACCGTATTCTTCCGCCCGATGTATCTGTGCATCCCATTGCTCAAGCTGGACATGCGATCCACTTAGAAAGACCCGTATTGTGCGCAACACTTATTAAATTGCTACTGGAGACTGACCATGCAAACACAAGAAGTTAACACAAAGGTCGAATGGATTCCTTGCGGTGAATACACTGACATCACCTTTCACAAATACCGCGGTGTGGCTAAAATCACTATCAACCGCCCTGAAGTGCGCAATGCCTTCCGCCCACATACAGTCACTGAAATGATGCACGCGCTTGATTGCGCGCGCGATGACGAAACAATTGGCGTCATTATTTTAACAGGCCAAGGCAAGCAAGCTTTCTGTTCTGGAGGAGACCAGAGAATCCGCGGCCATGCCGGCTATGTTGGCGATGATGGAATCGCCCGTTTAAATGTGCTCGATTTCCAAAAGCAGATCCGCGGTTGTCCAAAACCTGTGATTGCAATGGTGGCAGGCTACGCAATTGGTGGCGGCCACGTCTTACATGTTGTCTGTGATTTAACCATTGCAGCTGATAATGCGATTTTTGGTCAGGTAGGTCCAAAGGTCGGCTCTTTTGATGGTGGATTTGGCTCCAGCTATCTCTCGCGCATCGTTGGACAAAAAAAAGCGCGTGAAATCTGGTATCTTTGCCGCAAATACACTGCGCAAGAGGCGCTCGATATGGGTCTTGTCAACTGCGTTGTTCCTTATGAAGAGCTTGAATCGACCACATTGCAATGGTGCCATGAGATTCTACAACACTCCCCTCTTGCCATTCGCTGCTTAAAATCTGCATTTAATGCTGATTGCGATGGACAAACAGGGATTCAAGAACTCGCTGGCAATGCAACCCTTCTCTATTACATGACCGATGAAGCGAAAGAGGGCCACCGCGCATATCTTGAAAAACGGCGTCCCGACTTCACTAAGTTTCCCAAAAGACCGTAAGGGAGGTAACAATGAACCGCGTAAAAGTTTGGGCACTTGCCTCTCGTCCAAAAACTTGGGTCATTAGTTTTAGTCCTGTTCTCATCGGAACGACCCTCGCATTAAGCGAGGGTCTGTTTAACGGAACTCTATTCACCTTTATATTATGCACTGCTCTAGCCATTCAAATTGGAACCAATCTTGCAAATGATTACTTCGATTTCATTAAAGGCGCAGACACGCATGAGCGCAAAGGTCCGAAGCGGTTGACACAATCGGGCTTAGTCTCCCCCACATCAATGAAACGTGCAATGATTTATGCCTTTGCACTTGCTGCATTCTGTGGAGCGTTTCTTATCTGGAAAGGGGGGCTTATTATCGCAGGACTGCTTGTAATTTCGATCTTTTTTGGCATCTTATACACAGGAGGCCCATTCCCTTTGGCCTACTTGGGACTTGGCGAAGTCTTTGCCTTTACCTTCTTTGGACCCATTGCAACAGCTGGAGCGTACATGCTGCAAACCGGAAAATGGTCTGCAGATACATTTTTAGCAGGAGTGGGACCTGGAGCCTTATGTACTGGAATCATGATCCTCAACAATCTGCGCGACATCGATGAAGATCGCAAAGCAAAGAAAAAAACACTTGCTGTCCGCTTTGGAAGAACCTTTGGAAAAATTGAATATTTTGCTGTCCTTTTAGGAGCTTTAATCCCTTTATTCCACTTTTATCCGTCACATCCTTTTTCCCTTTTAGGCTTGCTGATTCTCCTTCCCGGACTGCCACTGATGCGGGCAGTTGCGGCAAATTCTGAACCAGAGATGCTCAATCATCTCTTTGGAAAAACAGGACAACTTCTTTGGCTCTATACTCTGCTTTTTTGCATCGGATGGATGTTGTGAATCAGCACTGGACACTCTATCAATTCACTCTCCCCTACCAATTTCCTTTAAAAGACCGCAAAGGGCTCATCGTTAAGTTAGACTTATCCGACGGGAGCTCCCGGTGGGGAGAGATCTCTCCCCTTACAGGGAGATCTAAGGAAACACTCTCTCTTGCTAAAAAACAAGCGATTGCTGATTTAACTAAACTAAGTAAACGCAGAGTACTCTACCCATCGGTTGCCTGTGGATTGGGACATGCACGCAAGACATATTGTGCTGACACAAAGCCGATCCCCTTATGTGCGCTTCTTTGCGGAACGCGCTCGGAGATCTTGGAAAAAGCTGCGATTGTTTATGCCCAAGGCTATCGAACCGTTAAGGTCAAAGTATCTAGTCTCTCATTTGCAGATGCCTACCATGTCCTCAATGAACTCATCACCCAATTTAACGTGCGTATCGACGTGAATCTGGCGTGGAGTTTTGGTGAATCCCTCTCTTTCTTCTCAAGATTTGATCCAAATGCCTTTGAATACATTGAAGATCCCATTCATGAACTTGAAAAATTACACCAATTCACCCATCCTTTTGCATTAGATGAATCCTTGAAACATCTGAATCATGAGGGGCTCGTTTCGCTAAGCAAACTCAAAGCACTGATCATCAAGCCAACTCTCATCGGCGGCATTCAAGAATGCCTCAAATTCAAGGCGCTTGCCGAAGAGCTGAATGTCAAACTCATCATAAGCAGCGCGTGGGAAAGCGGCATTGGGATCATCCAACTAGCCTCTCTTGCAAAAGCACTTGGAACAACAGAGCATCCGTTAGGATTGGACACGTACCGCTTTCTTACAAAAGACCTGTTATGCGATCCTCTTGACTTTTCAAAACCTGAGTTGATCCTGCCCAGCTCCTTTGCAGTGAACATGCATCTCTTAGAAGAGGTTGCGCGTGGCTGAGATGATGTGTCCAATTAGAAAACATGCAGAAAAGACACCTGAAGCACCAGCTGTCATTACCGATGAGAAGCACTACACCTATCATGAATTGGATGCAATCATTAAAGGACTGATAACTCAACTTGGACAACTGCACGTTAAAGCAGGCAGCCGGGTTGCCTTTGTCGCCCCCACATCAGTGCTCACAGCAGCTCTCTTTTTTGCGCTCTTTCGGTTAAAAGCAATTGCATGTCCACTGAGCTTTCGTTTGCCCGCCTCTCAGATTGATGGATCTGTAAAAAGACTGTGTGCGACACATGTTCTTGATATGAGTCAACTGCGACTGACCCAAGCACATCATGAACCTTGTGACCAGACTTGGGACCCAAGCAGGGTTGCCACCTTCTTATTCACATCTGGCTCCAGTGGCTTACCTAAAATCGCTTGCCACTCTCTTGCCAATCATCTGTACAGCGCTTATGGAGCCATCCCGGCTATCAACATCACCGCAAACTCCCGCTATCTGCTCTCGCTTCCCCTCTTTCATGTCAGCGGGATTAGCATCCTCTTTCGCACCGTGCTTTCCGGCTGCCCTCTTGTCATCACCGAACTGCCCTTACACATCAGCCTCAATCTCCATCAAATCACACACGCTTCATTTGTCCCAACTCAACTCTATCGCCTCATGCAAGATCTTAGCTGGCATCCGACTCAACTGAGATGTGCTTTGATTGGCGGAGCTGCCCTCTCGTTAACCCTTCACAATCAAGCTCTCTTGCGCGGACTTCCCATCATCCCCACTTATGGAATGACCGAAATGAGTTCGATGATTGCATGTGACAAACCCATTGCCGGCACCGAATTGAAACGGGATCGAACAGGAGAACTCTTCGTCCGCGGCCGGACGCTATTTAAAGGGTATTGGAATTCTGATACGCAAACATGTGACCTTCCCCTCAATGAAGGATGGTTTGCTACAGGCGATTTAGGCGAGCCTCTTGATGACGGTTCGTGGATTCTAAGAGGAAGAAAGGACCGCCTCTTCATCTCAGGGGGAGAAAACGTCCAGCCTGAAGAAATTGAACACGCTCTCTGCCAGCTTCCTGGAATCTTTGCGGCACGAGTCGAGCCTCGCCCAGACCCTGAATTTGGACAAAGGCCTATCGCTTATCTGCTCGAGGGCACACCGCAGTATACCCTAGAAACCATCCAAGAGCTCTTAAGAACCTCTCTTCCATCATTCAAACACCCCATTCAAATCTATCCATTCACAGATGAAATGCTCATGCGTGTAAAAGTTCCCTTAAAAAGGTAGGCACTGAGACCTTTGCTTGGGTTTTTCGATCCACGCATACATGTACAATCTTGACCTTTCCAACCTCCCTATTACGCACCGGGCAAACCAGTTGATAAGCAAGCGAGATCGACGTTGTGCCAATAGCTTCCACTTCCATTTTGATTTCAACCTCATCACCAACTCGAAGAGGCGCCATAAAATCTGCTTCAGCGTGAACCACTGGCATCAAAATTGGAGAATTTAGAAGCTCTTTCAAAGAAAATCCTTTATGCAAAAGAAACCCCTCAAATGCCTCCATTGCAAAAGAAAACTGCTCTGAAAAATAAAGTACACCTGTCGCATCTGTGTTTTTTAAATGCAACCTTGTCCGATAATTAAACATCTTCCCCCCAAACACAGTAAAAAAAAATTATCTTAACTCAGCAAACCACAACAACAAAATACCTAACATCCTTATTTTAAACGATAAAAACATCGTTACGACACGATGAAATGTTTTAAACTCACCTTTCAAGAAAGGTTGCTGGATTGTGCAAAATAGGGGGCTTTCCTATAATCCAACACTATATTCACACACCAAAATCACGAGCAAACCCATGGACCATAGCGGAAATCTCTCTCTCCGACAAAGTTCAGCGTCCCCTTCAGAAAGGGCACGTGAGACGTTGGGCGCCCTCAGCCAATCTCCTCATCACAGAGATTTGGCGGCGCCTCTGCTCTCGCGCGGCCAGATGAGTTTGCTCAAATGCGATTTACCACAAGCGCTCGAATGTTTTGATTCCGCTTCCAAACTCGATGCAGAAAATCCTAAACTCTTTTATTCTCAAGGCCTCTCATTGTTTGAATACGGCAGCTGTGAAGGAAGAGAAAAAGGGCTGCTTCTTGCAAGTAAAAAATTCAAAGTCGCAACGACGCTTAACCCCCATTATTTCGAAGCATGGAGCGCATGGGGAAAGACTCTGTGTGCATTAGGACAAGCGTTTAATGAACACCATTACTTTCAGCGCGCGCGCGATCACCTGCGCAAGGCGCTCACTCTATCCGAAGGGGCTGCAAAAGACACCCTTTCCAAGATCCATTGGGATTTAGGAATAACGCTCTATCGAATCGCCCAGCATTCTGGCGAAGCGCTGGATCTGCATCACGCGCTCGAAGCTTTCTCCTTAGCAGCAGGATTAAATGAGACGCTTCCTTTTGCATTCTGGCTAGATTATGGACATGCCGCCTTAGACTTTGCTCTTCAAGTCAATGAAACCCGTTTTTTTACAAAAGCTGTCAGTTGTTATAAATACGCGCTTAGCCTCAACTCCAATTCCAGTGAAGGGTGGTCCTATTTTGCAACCGCTTTACATCGTCTCTACCTAACAACACATGACGAAGATCATTTTTTCCAAGCAAACGATTGCTTTGAATCAGCGACAACCCTTCAACCCAATGATGCAGAACTCTGGCTTAGCTGGGCAAAATTCCTCCTTGAGTCCACTCGACGCAAACCTGAGGAGAAACGATTGCAGAGTTGCATTGAAAAATGCAGCAGAGCCTACGCCATTAACGATAAGATCCCTTTAATTTTAGCAATTTGGGCTGAATCACTCGCTCTTTTAGGCGATCTTACCGACCGCGTTGAGCTCATCTTTGATGCTCAAGATAAAATGAATGACGCATTAGATGAAGAGTGCGATGATCCTGAAATCTTGTTTAGCTACGGCATGTGCTTAAATGCATGTGGAAGATATTTTAGCGACTACGATTACTATTACCAAGCCATTGAAAAATTTCAGGCAGGACTTTCAATTGATCGCACGTTGCATACTCACTGGCATGCCCTTGCGGTCAACTACACCCTTCTTGGTCACTTTGAAGGCGATGCACCCAACCTTGTCCGTGCCGTCCGCTTTTTTCAAAAAGCGCTAGATCTGCACTCCTGCAGCACCACCATTTTTGACCAAGCGGTCGCCCTATCAAAGCTCGGTGACCTCACGCATGACGAATCGCGCTATAACGAAGCGATTGCACTCTTTGAAAGAGCACTTCACATGCAACGCAATGCCATCTATCTCCACCCTAATTGGCTGTTTCATTACGCTTGCACTTTAGACTCGCTTGGAGATTTCCATGATGATGAAACTTACTATCAGCGCGCCATTGAAATTTTCTCTCACGTGCTCATGATTGATCCAGAGCTACATGAAGTGCATCACCGCTTAAGCTTAGCCCTTTCCCACTTGGGTGAGCTTACGCATAAAGCTGAATATTTTTATCGCGCCATCCACCATTACCGCTTAAGTTTAAAACACGATGAAGAAAACGATTCCATTATCCTCGATTGGGGAGTGACACTCATCAACTTAAGCCAGCACACCTCAGATCCAGCAGAAGCTGAACAATTTTATAAAGATGCAGAACACAAGATCATCGCTGCAGCCAAACTAGGGAATCTCCAAGCTTTTTACCATTTAAGCTGCTTACATTCTCTCATGGATCAAAAAGAGCAAGCGATGGACTACCTTCTTAAGGCCGACTCCCATCATGCCCTTCCCCCTCTTGAAGATCTTCTTAACGATGAGTGGCTCGAAGGAGTGCGTTCAACACCAGACTTTCGCAACTTTCTGATGCAGCTCGAGCATCGGCCAAATCTGCAAGAAGAGAGATAGCCCAATATCTCCCTATCTGATAGAATGCGTATTTTATCATCTTAAATCCCCAAAGGTTTTTACGCTATGGATAGACGCACACTCCTTTTTGTCATTTCTCTTACAGTTGCCTTATTCTTTGTCAATCAATGGTTTGGAGACAAGGGTCAAGAAAAAAAACAAGCGCTTGTGCAAGAAGTTAAATCGGAAACGATAGTCTCCACTCCAGCTCAAACGACCAAGATCCCTGCGCAAACGACCCAAGAAGAGCAATTCTATATTTTAGAAAATGACCTCCAACAGCTCGTGTTTTCCACAGTCGGTGGATCTTTAGCAGAATTAAACCTCTCAATTGAAAGTGAACAACATCCCCAAAGCCCCGTCCGAGGAATTGGATTTGATCGTACCCTGCAAGAAAACTACGCCTATAATGATTATTTTCCTGCTTTTCCCTATCATACGCTCGAAAATGGCCAGATTGTTGTGCGTCAAGCAGAAGCGCCTGGAGGCTACTACCCCCTGCTCCGCAGATCTGTCAAAGGGCGCAATGGAAAAATGGCTCATACACTTTCCCCTAATCTTTACGGACTTACCATCCAAGCAGAAGATGGAAGCCTTGACAATCAAATCTACAAAGTCACCCGATTTGAAAAAAATCTCATTGAATTCGAATTAGAACAACCCCAACGCCGCATCATTAAAACATTTTCATTCCCAGCAGATAGCAAAGAGGCTCCTTACTGTATTGATGTTGCTATCCGAATTGAAGGAGATGCGCGCCACGTGATGATCAATACAGGTCTTCCCGAAGTAGAGCTGATTTCAGGAAATGCTGCGCCTACACTCAAATACCGAATGAGCACTAGCAACCCTAAAAAAGTCCAAGTCGGCTCCGTTTCCTTACCCAAGAGTGGATTTAACTCAAGCTCTGCCAATGCAAACTGGATCTCAAATTCCAATGGATTTTTTGGTCTTATTCTCGACCCCTTAACGGAAATCCCCTCCGGATTCCGTACGTATCTCGTGCCTGGAGTGGAAGCTCCAACACGCTTAACGCTCATCGATGCTCAGTATCAACTCTATCCTGCAGACAAATATCCTGCCTACGACATGACCCTTCCCCTAACTGCAAAAACAACACAATTGCGCCTATATGCTGGACCCTATGAAGATGACATCCTCGCACAAGTCGATCAAACTTATTACGATGGAGCAAAAGGGTATAACCCCAGCTACATTGGAGCAATGAGCTTTCAAGGTTGGTTCACATTCATCTCCGAGCCATTTGCTAAGTTTCTTTTCGTATTAATGCAATTCTTTTACAAGATCACCTCGTCTTGGGGCATCTCAATCATTCTATTGACACTCGCGCTTAGAATCATGCTCTATCCTTTAAATGCATGGTCGATTAAATCCACATTGAAAATGCAACAAGTCGCTCCAAAGGTGGCTCAGATCCAAGAAAAGCACAAAAAAGATCCGAAACGCGCACAGATGGAAGTGATGAACCTCTATCGTGAAAAAGGGGTCAATCCACTGACCGGGTGCTTTCCTCTTCTCATTCAGCTCCCCTTTTTAATTGGGATGTTTGACCTGCTTAAATCAACCTTTGAGCTCCGAGGAGCCAGCTTCATTCCAGGATGGATTGATAACTTAACCTCTCCAGATGTTCTCTTTTCCTGGAATTATCCAATCGTCTTCTTTGGAACCGATTTCCACGCTCTTCCCTTCCTTCTCGGTGCGGTGATGTGGCTCCAACAGCGCTTTAGTGCCACCTATCCGAAAGACCCGAAAATGATGACAGACCAACAAAAGCAGCAAAAATTCATGGGCAATATCATGACCATCGTCTTTACTGTGATGTTTTACCATTTCCCCTCAGGCTTGAATTTGTACTGGCTTTCATCAATGGGACTTGGCATTGTTCAACAATGGAGCATGAATCGAAGAATGCTTGGTAAAAAAGCGGAAGCATAACAAAAAGGCGTAGTTACCTCGACTTTGCACATTTTTAGCCTGACTGCCTCGGTCCATTTGTTTTCTGAGGCGTTTATTTAAGCGGGAAGGGGTTAAAAACCCCTTCCCGCTTAAATAAATCGACTAGTTTGGCCTTAAGGCCAAACGTCAGGGAACAAATAGGCAAGGCAGTCGGGCTAAAAATGTGCAAAGTCGAGGTTACGGATGCTAGCATGGCTTGACTTTCTTAAAGCACAAGAACAAGTGCTCGGTAAAGAGACAGTCGACAAGTGGCTACGCCCCTTAAGTGTGGTTCATTTTGATTCAGGAAACCTCTATCTAGAAGCAAAGGGCTCCTTCGAGCTCTCTTGGTTCGAAGAGCATATCCGCCCCAACCTTAAAAACCATCTCGTTAACAATAACCACCGCCCCATCAAAGTCCATATCACCTCGCCAGAACACGGACAGCCCAGATCAAAACAAGAACAAAAAAGCAAACAAGCCTACCCAACGCCTCCGACCCTTGTCCTTACTCCAGATCCCTTGGACCCCACTGCAACTTTAGATACCTTTGTCTCTGGGGAGAGCAATACTCTCTTATTTCAATTTTTTAATGAGTTAGTCGAAAAAAAAATTGCCTTGGGTGCCTTTAACCCCGTTTATCTCCATGGCTCTTCAGGCACCGGCAAAACACATCTGCTCATGGCGCTCGCTCAGGCATTTAATAAACTCGGCCTCAAAGCCCTCTACGTACGTGCAGAGACCTTTACCGAACACGTCGTTTCTGCCATCCGCAGCTCCGAAATGCAAACCTTCCGCAAAAGCTACCGCAACGCCGACATCCTTTTAGTAGACGATATCCATATCTTTGCCAGAAGATCTGCGACTCAGGAAGAATTCTTTCACACCTTTAATACCCTTCACACCTCAGGCAAACAACTCATCATCTCATCCACAATCTTACCTTCTCTCTTAGAAGAGATCGAACCCCGATTAGTCAGCCGCTTTGAGTGGGGAATCTTGCTTCATCTTGAAAAACTCAAAAAAGAAGAACTCAAACAAGTCATCCAAAACCGCTGCATCGCTCTTGATGTTCCTTTGGCAGATGATGTAATTCAGTTCTTAATTGAAACCTTTCCTCCACATCCTCCGACACTGAATCGAGCGTTAGAAGCCCTCATCCTTCGCTCCCATATGAACAAACAGACTGATGCACATGCAATCACACCACAAATTGCAGCTCAGTTTCTCTCACAGCTGATCGAAGCTGAGAAAAAATCAGCCCTCACCCCTGAAAAAATAGTGATGTGTGTTGCTAGCTTCTATGGAATTAAAGTTGAAGATGTTTTGGGAAAATCACAAACCCAAGAATGTGTCCTTCCCAGGCAAATTGCCATGTACCTCTGTCGCAATCAACTTGACCTTTCCTTCATGAAAATTGGCTCTGTCTTTTCCCGCGACCACTCCACTGTGATGACAAGTGTCAAACACATCAAAGCCAAGCTCGATGCAAAGGATCCTGAACTTCATCTTGTACTAGCAGAGATCCACAAGAGATTCTAATTCTCTATATTCTGCTGTGCAATCCCTGCTTTTGCTTCGGCGATCAGATCTTCGTTTTCGGTCATCTCACCTAACAGTAAGAGATTTTTAAACATCTTTAACCTCCGAAAATCCAAAGCAAGCAAGAAGAGCGCATTTTTACTTTTGCTACCCATACGCAAAACACGAGTTATCCCCTCACTCAACCGATTTTCCTCAAGCATAACATACAAAGTTTGGCGTAATACAAGCTCAACATAAAGGGGAGTCTCCATCTCATTCACAATATTGAACACCAAATCATAATTGCGTACACCATTATACCTTTCAGCAATCTGCGTTTCAGCAATCTGCAACAAAACTTTCTCTTTATTCTCTACATTATCATTAGTTATTAATCTAACATCATCACGCGCTTTATCAGGTTCATTAAGATAAAGGCGAACAATAGATATTAAATAATTATTTTTATTTCTCATCGATTCTACATCAGGATTGCCGTATGCAGGCAGAGGGATCTCGCGGTTATACTTCTCTGGAATCGAATCAACGATTTGAAGCGCACGATTAAAATCCCCTACATTTAATAATCTTGAAATTCCATCTTCAAGTAAATAACTTATCAAACAGAAATTCGTGTTATATTTTTCAAAAAGATCAATTACTTCATTCAGCGACTTTTGTTCTGTCATAAAATTAAAAATATCTTTCGTTGTAAAAAACTGTAGGTTCTCCTCTTGAATCATTCTCGCCGCTCTCAAGGCTCCATCAAATTCTCTAAATGTCTTTGCCATTTTATAGATCTCCAAGGCAAGTGTATTTCGCTCGTTGATACTCAAAAGTTGCTCATCACAACATAACTGAAGAATCTCAATAGCCTGAGGAATGTTGGTCAAGGATGCAGCCGATCCCGCGCAAGCCTGAAGCGCATAACCACGGACCTTGACATCACCAATAAGATTAGCGTAATAAACCCCCTCCGTTATATTACCAGTACCTGCTAAATATTTTGAAATAAAACTAAGTTGATTATCTAAATCTTCAGTGGAAATATCAGGATAATTTTTGTTCATGAAGGTAGCTTTACAACTCGACTCATCACTTAACTCGCTGTGTTTCAATAAAAGAAACTCAAAAAATAAATTAGATTGATCCCCTATTTTAATGGTACTAAGATCCACACCTTGCTCAATTAGCCGCTTCACTTCCCCTACATTACCAACTAAAATGGCAACTCTCAACAGCTCTTCCTTGCTGGGACGAATTCTCTCTTCATGAAACTCATCAATGAATTTGATCATGTTATTGAAACAGACCCCCTCCGAAATCCCCTGAAACCACTGTTTAAGATGGTATGAATTTTTAGCAGCTAAATAAGACTTCTTCATAATGGGAAAGTAATGACCAAGAATGGTCGTAATTGATAAATTGTCGTCTCCATGAGCGGTCAATGCAGAAAGAGCTCTTATCGCTTGGCTCGCAGGGCCATATGAGGTTTCCTCATCGAGCAACATCAATAGCGGCTTAAATTTGTCAATAAAAGCGCATCCTAAAAGAAACCGATACACCTTTTGGTAAGCAGTCCATGAGGGGACAAAAAGCCCGCCTCTATGTGTAACAATCTGGTCAGCTGTCTTTCCCCGCGCCTTTTCGTCTATAGGGATCTCTGGGCTATCGTTCTCACCACCAAGCTCGCATCTCAATGCTTCAAGCTCCCCTAACATCGCAACCCAGATCGATTTTGCCCCCGACTTAGCAACCTTGACTTGAAGGAGTTGTTGTCGGATCGATTCGAAATCACCGAGCACTGAATCGATCAATGCTTTATTTTCGCTGCGGATGCGAGAAAATGCAACCGGGTCATTTCGTTCGCCGAGTAATTTGTAACACAGCTCAAAACCCTGTTGCTTCCCCTCGAGAGTGGTGCATTTTTCCTTAAATAGATCCCATAAGAGCATGAGCTCTTCTACCGGAATGTTTTGAGATGTCCCATTTTCTGTCTTATAATAGATGCGCGTGACATCCTGCTTGGATTGTAAACACTCAAACCGCATGTAGCCAGGTAAGAGAGGGTCAAAGCCCACCTCAAATTTAGAGCCTTTGCTTCCAATTCCAACAACTCCAGGTTGGCACAAGCTGACGACATGTTTTAAAATCCCATTTTTCCCAAAGCCTGTCTTACATCCCTCAATCATCACAAATTTGCGCACCTTACTGAAAATACTCTGAACTGCCGTTGCCGTATCTGTTCCAGCATCTCTAAGCGTGTAGAACCCACCAGGCTGACGGCTTAAGGGCAAGCTCGTTTCATCCGTATGCATTCTGAATCCTAAAAGGTCAATCCCATCAGGGAATTTTTCCTGAATGTATGCCTCGACCCCGCTAAACAGCTCGAACTCTTGGGAAACAACAAAAACCCCAGAGACTCTCAATGCCTTGAGTCTGGCTTTAAAGTGCACCTCGGTTGTTTCAAAGGCCTTACTATGATCCATTTCAGGCTTCTGGCGGACCCAGAACGCTCCCAATGTAGGATGCCAAGGAGTTTGATTGTTGTGACTTGAAGAACTTGACGGCGCCATTTGCACTCCTATATTATTTACTAAAAAACAATTACATTTAAATATTAATTGAATCTAATTATAGAAAATAAAGGATAAAAATTCAATAAAACAAACTAATTTGTAAGCATTTTTTAGAAGGAACATATTTCTATGAGGAACAACAAACTAAGTCATTGAATATAAAAAGCCCCGGGGTTGGACGATCCATAAAGTGAGCTGTGTTTCATGAACACAGCTCACTTTAT
>CAYWSY010000033.1:0-19231 GCA_964461105.1 uncultured bacterium | reverse complement strand
TTTTTGGGGGGTAATATACGCATGTTGATATTACCCCCCAAAAAAGAATCAAAAATCGGCTCAAAAGAACCCGAAAATCGACAGAACCTTAGTTACGCAAGAGGTCTATTAATTGGAGAATAAACGATGAGCGTTCCAGACCAGACAAAATTGAAAATGCAGGCTGCAGTTGATCATTTTAAAACTGAGTTAAAAAATCTGAGATCTAATCGCGCTAATCCAGGAATGCTTGATAGTGTTCTTATCGAGGTGTATGGCTCTCAAATGCGATTGAAAGAGCTTGCTAGCATTTCAGTCCCTGAATCCCGTCAAATCCTCATCACTCCGTTTGATCCACAGACAGTGGGCCCTATTGCAAAGGGGATAGAGCGCGCAAATCTCAATCTGCAACCGATTGCAGAGGGGAATACGATCCGTATTAATATCCCTCCGATGGATGAATCCACTCGAAAGCAGATTGCTAAGCAGGCGAAACAGAAAGCAGAAGAAGCAAAAATTGCTATCCGTGAGATTCGCCGCAAGAATAATGAAACTGTCCGCAAGCTCAAAGCGGATGGCGAGACCACGGAAGATATCATGAAAAAGGATGAAAAAACCATCCAAGAGTATACAGATAAGTTTTGCAAAGAAATTGATGATCTGTGTACAGCTAAAGAGAAAGAGATCCTCACTGTTTAGGAGTTGTGCCAAAATAGTGCGGGACGAAAATTTCCCGTTGCAAAAAAAAACCGCTTTTGGTTATATTCATGGCACAAAAATGAGAACTGGCCCCATCGTCTAGCCTGGCCTAGGACACCAGATTTTCATTCTGATAACAGGGGTTCGAATCCCCTTGGGGTCAACACTTACACCTGTGTTCCGGATTCAAGGAGCACAGGGCACTTTTATGAGACTTTAGCTCAGTTGGTAGAGCATCTCCCTTTTAAGGAGAGTGTCGATGGTTCGAGCCCATCAAGTCTCATTTTTTTCCCAAAAAAAATGAACTTGAAAAAGCCACAGAGTGGCTTTTGTATGGGCGAGAAGTGAAGTGGCCTTGAGCCACGAACCGGCGGCAGGCCGGAGCCTCATCAAGTCTCATTTTTTTCCCAAAAAAAATGAACTTGAAAAAGCCACAGAGTGGCTTTTGTATGGGCGAGAAGTGAAGTGGCCTTGAGCCACGAACCGGCGGCAGGCCGGAGCCTCATCAAGTCTCATTTTTTTCCCAATACAGCATTTTTAAGCCGTAACAGCTTTTTTATCTTGAATAAATAGCAGAATAAAGCCGCACCCGCCGATGGCCAGACCCGCAGGGATCACCATCACTCCGTAGAACAGCGCTTCGGGAGCTTGCGGCCCGCCGAGAGAATTGATAATGGTCCCCATTGTCGTATGGAAGGCGTATCCAAATACCATGATGATCATATTCGCAATGGCTGTTGTTAGGCCTGCGACGTGTTCACGGACGTAGGTGGAGGCTTTGTAGATGGCTAAAATCTGGTAAGCGCTGCATGCGCCGATGAGCACAAAATTGAGGCTAATCAGCCCGGATGAGAGGGAATAGAAAAGCAGGCTGACAAAACAGAGAGTCATAACAACGGAAGCTCCGATGATTGTGAGGAGATGGTTTCCTACTTTTTCAGCCACGAGGTTCAACAGAGGCGAGCCAAAGCACATTCCCATAAAGATGAGAGAGGGAAGGCTTGCTGCAAGCGTACTTTCAAGACCATAATTTTGTTTGAGGAATGCTGTTCCCCAGACATCAGCAAACCCTTCTAGGGGACCGACCATGAGCCCTGCAAAGATGCAGGACAAGATCACTCGGGGATTAGAGAGCACTTCTTTAAGATCGGATAGAGCGGTGGTTTGAGGGGCGCTTGCCATGTGGGGCACGAGCCAATAAGTGACAGCCGCTAGGAAAATCCCGATGCCAGCAAATAAATAGACGACAGGCTCATATCCTAACGTTGAGCGTAAATAATTGACTGGGCCACCACCGTAGATAGCTCCTAGTAATCCGATCATGACAGAAAAGCTGAGCATCCGAGTAAAGTGTTCTTGCTTAAATGCCATACGGACAATTTTAAATAGTCCTAAGATGGCAGCGGAAGAACCGAGGCCGATTAAAAATCTGCCGAATACTGGATATGCCCAATGGGAAGCAAAAAGCAATGGAGATAATCCGAGTACAGTTAGGAGGATGCACCCTGACATGATCTTTCGAGGGCCGAATCGATCTAACATCATTCCAACGGGCAGATGTAATAATGCGTAACCGAGGTAATAAACGCCGGAAAATTGTCCGAGAATTGCTGCATCGATCTGGAACCGTTCCATGATATCATTTAAAATGATGTTGGGCATCACTCTTAAGACATATTGGTAGGCATAGAAGATTGAGGCAATGATCCAGATCATCCAGGCGATCTTGCGTGATGTTGATATTGTTTGAGATGTCATATTAATCCTATTGCTGCTGTTTGGCCCATTGGAGGAATTTCTCTTCTCCACGACGAGAAAGGGCTTGTTCATATTCATTGAGATCTTTTTTATGGCGCAGGCGGCCAATATCAATTTGCACAACGCGATTGCCTACAAACCCATAGTTTTTGCTGATGCCTGAATCGAGGTCGGCAAATCCTTTAGCATTGCGATGGGTAAAGAAGTCCTGCACTGAGCGAATGGCTGTTTGGGTGGCGTAATAATCGCCTTCTGTAATTAGCCGATTGAGGTGTTTATAAATCAATTCGCCCCGTTCTTGTAGAATAAAGGGAACTTCATCTAAGTTGACATTCCATTGTTTGTTCCCTTTTTGTAGAAGAGCCCGCTTGTTTAGTGAATGAGTGCGGTTCAAATGTACGAAGAGTAGCCCCGACTCAATTCTAAATTCATCATAGGCCATTTTAAAAGCACCGAACGTTTGATCGAGTCTTTGTTGACGCAGGTTGAGTTTCTGAAATCGATACTGTTTAGGTATCAATGGGATTGCTTTAAGCCAGCTCTTTGGAGTTAGGTGTTTCATTTTGAAAAATTTTAAGACGTATTTTCCGTCTTGACTTACAAAGGCATAGCATTGCGCTCCATTTCCAAGGTACATATAGGGTTGGTTCCATGCATCTTGGAGATGCTCATCAGGATCGCAGGTTGCCCAATCTTCCCGATAACTAAGAGAAGATTGAATATTGTGTAGGCAAAATTCAGAGCCATGCCAACAGGTACGCGCAGCAAAAATCAACAGACAGATTAAAAAGAGTAAGGTTTTTCTATATCGCATGGCTTATTATGGATTGTTTTGCATCCATTTTCATGGTTCGAGCCATATTTTGAAAGCATGCTTTTTTGCGCAGCCATAAAAAGCTTCTTATCTTTTAAACAGTAGGGAGAGGCGGAGCTTCGAAAGGCTCTGTGCTCTTTTAATATTTGGCAACCCTAAATGCGCGTCAATGGCAAGTGAAAGGAGTGCTTGCGAAGGGGTCTTGTTTGCCCTTTCATAGGCTATGAGTCCTTTTTCTGCGCAATCTGCAGCAAGAGAAAAATTTCCTTTTGCGATTTGAATGGATGCCATCACTTCCCAGTGTTCGAACGAGCGTTTTTTTTGGTCGTGTTCATAAGATTCGGTGGATTTTACACTGTAATATTGAGTGTCTTGATATTTGCCTTGTTGTAAAAAAACATGAGCTATCTGAGACCAGATCCTACCAGGAACTGAGAGAGGATTTTGTTCTGCTGCTTGTAAATGGATAGAGCTGTTTTCTAAGTCTCCCGATTGAAGGTAACACAGACCTGTCATAGCATGTATAATTGCGGGTGGGACTATAGATCCTTTATTATATGCTTGAATCGATTTTGTGTAATAAAATGCGGCAGTTTCAAATTGTTGACGTTTATAATAATATAATCCTGTCTTACGAGCTTTAAGTGCTTTAAGTTTGGCAGGGGGAGTTTTTGGTGGCGGAGATGATAGGGTGGGTGTATCGTCAGTTAACGCAGCAGGTGTAGAGATTAAAGGTGTGGTGCTACTCATCGCGGCAGTTTCTGCTTCTTTACCAGTACGTTGTTTTTTTCCACTTGCAAGTTTGGGGGGTACTGAAGAAGCTGCATGAGGTCTAGTAATAATTTCTCTAGTTTCAGAAAGCACAAGCCCGGTTAAGGGAGAAGGGGTGGGCTTGCTTTGTGGTAAAGATGTCTCCTCAGGAAGCCCTTGAAACGGTTCAAGACGCGCGTTTTCGTTCGCGGTCATTGCTGATTGCGAACAGGCCTTTTTCATCGGCTGAATCGACATGCCGGAAAGGACTTGTGTCACAGCGTCAAGTTCGCTTGCTGTGTCAACGCTTGAAGAAGAACAAGGAGGCGTATTTTGGGGAGCTGGGGTTGGTATTAGCCGTTTATTTTTTAAAGAGCTTGAGGAATGTGGAGCAGACGGCGCAATTGCGAGTGCACTTAAAGGAGAGCGATGTGTAGAAGGTCGTTTTTGAGTTCGCTCTGCTGGGTTTTCAATATGAGTTGTTAAGTTTAACGTTAAACTTGATGTAGATGAGCTTGCCATAAGTGTGTTCCTTTTTTAAAGGAAAACAACTTAATTGATTAACTGATAAATGTCTATGATAAGTTGTGTTTTATAATCATTGAAAGATAGGACTTTCAATAGTTAGGTGAAGTAAAAATTCATTTAACGGAATCACAGGAAAGCCTCGGTAGCTTTCCCTTCTTTTCCCTAAGTTGATGAGGAAGCACTGCGCTTCTGGAAATTCCTTTTTAAAGGCCGAAAGACCTTTGACATCATCCGGGCTTAAGTTAATTGAGCGTTTGACTTCGATTGCCCAAAAACCTCGGGGACCATAAATAATAAAGTCAACCTCAAGTTTGGTCTGTGTCCGCCAAAAGCTGAGCGAATGGGGTTGGGGTAGCTACTAAAGCGCCTTTCTTCTTCCCCTAAAAGTAAGTCGATTTGCGTGGCATGGGGGTATCTATGGATTAGCCAGGTTGATCTGCCTGTGCCTCTAGGCCCTAAAAGAAAGTAGCTTTCTTCGGGCGCTGATAGCTGCCTTTGAATGTAATGTGGTGCCATGAGTCTATCTCACTAAAAAGTTTCAGTCGATTTTCGCGTTCTTTTGACGAATTTTCATTTATTTTTAAGGGGGTAATATACGCATGTTGATATTACCCCCTGAAAAATAAATGAAAATTCGACAAAATAATCGCGAAAATCGGCGAAAAGTTTTAGTGAGATAGACTCATAGTTGGCATTTTACAATGTAAAATGCAATTTGCGACAGCATTTTTACATAATTGACTTTAAGTCATTGTGAATCAGTTTATTGCGCTCATGAAATGCAAGCTGATCCTCAGTCTTTGATATAAATTAATATTTTAATTAAGATGAAAGAAGCACAAAACGGGAGATGTGAAATGAAAACCCCTGAATTTTCGATGAAAGAGGTGGCCCCTTGTTTCTTTGCTATTTTTGTCGATATTTTGGGGTTTGGCTTGGTTTATCCCGTGTTAACAGCACTCTTTACAACAGGCTCATCGTCAATCCTCCCGCAAGGGGCTACTGAGGCAACTGCGTTTTGGTACTTGTCACTTAGTTTTTTGCTCTATCCTTTATTGATGTTTTTTGGAGCTTCGTTCATGGGGGATCTTTCCGATATCTTTGGAAGGAAAAGGACGCTGCTTGTGTGTATGGCGGGGTTATTTGCGAGTTTTGCCTGTATGGGTTTAGGGGTTAAGTGCTCCAGTTTGTGGCTTCTTTTGATTGGAAGAGGGATGTCAGGGTTGATGGCAGCTTCCATGCCAGTTGCCTTAGCGGCGATTGCGGATTTAAGTACAAGAGGAGATAAGGCCGTGCACATGAGCTATGTAACGCTTGTGCAAAGTGGGGGATTTGTGGTGGGTCCTTTGATGGGAGGGGTCCTTGTGGATGCATCGCTGGTTTCCTTTTTTGATTATTCGACCCCTTTTTTTGCAGCGGCTCTGCTCGCTGTGATTGCATTGATTTGGCTTCAATTGGGATTTCAGGAAACATTTAAACTTCAAACAACTAAGAAAATTCGGCTCAGTCGAATCTTTGAAGTGTTTGTAGAGGCATTTGAGCATCGTGCGATTCGGATTCTTGCCATTGCGTTCTTTTTGATGCAGGTGGCGATCTCTTTTTATCTGCAATTGATTCTGATTTTTTTCAAGCAGACATTTGATTATTCAGGTCTCGAAATGGGGCTCTTCAATGGTTATATTGGAATTTGGTTTGGGTTAGGGTTAATTTTCGTAACACCTGTGATGACCCGTTATTTTTCTGTCGAGAAGATGGCGTGGATCTGCCTTTTGATTACTGGGGTTGCTGAATTGCTCGTTTCTTTGACGCAAAATGAACTCTTTATTTGGCTCCTTGCGATTCCGTTAGGAGTTGCAGTTCAGGTTGGATTTACAGCGATGTTGACTTCATTTTCCAATGCGGCAAGTGCAAATGCGCAGGGCTGGGCAATGGGAATCACGGGATCGCTCGAAGCGCTTGCTTTTGCGGCAACGGCGCTATCGCCTACTTTGGTGCCAATTATGGGAGTTCAGCCTCTTATTTTTATCGGGGCTATGTTAATGGTGATCGCAGCCGCGTTCATGATTTTTTACCATCGACGCATCTTATCCTGATGTCACCACGATTGTAACAGGTGCGCTCTCAACTCCAGAAGAGCTCACTGCAATCAGCTCATAGACAACTGACGTGTTTTTTTCGATGCGATGATCATCATATGTAAGGGTGCTTGCAGTTAATCGAGCGATTTCAATGCCATTTCGATATAAAATGTATTGCGCAGCATCTCCTTGATTGGGTGGAGCCCATTCTAAACGGTTAAATAACTCAAACTGGAACCCAAAATTATTGCGTTTTTGCTTGCCTCGAAAATTTCTTGGCGGTTGAATGAGAGGTTGCGCTGTAAAGGCAATCCCATAGGGAAGATACAAGGGTGGTGTAAAGGAAAAAGGAGTGCCAGGTATGGGGGGATATCCCGCTTGGTTTAAGTCAAAGACTGAGAATGTGCTTGTGAGAGCATTGCTTACATAGAGCAGGTTTTGAGTGGGATTGACGGCGATCAAATAAGGAGAACCGGTACTAATTGCAGGTGCAAGTGCCGTTAATGTAACAGGGTCTAAAATATAGACTTCCTGTGCCGCTACCGACGAGATAAAGAGTTGTGATTGATCTGGAGAAAAAGCGATGGCTGTATTTAAAGTTCCATGTGTTGCTTGAACAGGATTGGTGAGATCAGGATCAAAGCGCGTAATTGATATGCTACCCCCTGTAGAGGTCACATAGACGGCTGTTCCTGCTGAGTCCATCCCAATAACGTAGGGTGTCGTTCCTGGTGCGATAGAAGCTGAAAGGGGATTGATTAAATAAGGAGCAGAATCGATGATATCAAACCGCATTACAGTGCTAGCTCCTGTACAAGCTATATATAAGTGGCTTTGATCTGGGCTGATAATTATTCCTGCGGGATTTGAATCTGTTAAAACTGTTCCTAAAATGTTTAGATCAAAATCACAAATAACAATATTGTCCATGCCAAAATTTGAAATGTAAACAAAAGCATTATCGGAGCGGACTGCAGATGAAAATGGTGTATCAAATCCAGAAACCGGTGATCCCGGAATGGGGGTTAGCGCTCCTGTTATCGGATCAACATTAAGAGCTGCAACAGTATCTGCTGCTTGAAAGCCTGGAACAAAAACGCGCTGTCCATCGGAGCTCATACAAATGGTCACTTGTTGTCCTATGGATGGGGGCGATGCGATGCTGGGAAATGGAGATCCAGGAATTTGCGTATAAGTGGTAGCATCAAGAACTGCTACTGTGCCATCTGCGTTGACTATATAGATAAAATTGTTAGGAAAGAGAGGGGTTGAAATCACCAGTCCCAGTAACAAGAATAAAAAGCTGATTTTTTTGACCATTATTATCTCCTCGTTAATAACAATATCCTAATCCGACGCCCAATACACACCCTCCAATTTGCCGAGTCGTCGAATAGACTCTTGGCTTATGAGCTCCTATATGGACTCTTCCATAAGAATACTCTCCAAAGACATCGATCAAGAGATGATCAATGGGATTAAAGCGAAATCCTGTATTAAAGAACGCTCCAAATGTGCCTCGAGAGTTCGTCCGATTGACAAAATGAGAATGATTGTGCTGATGCACGTAAAAAAATCTCGGTCCCAGTGCAAAATAATAGTCACATTTAGTTCCGATACGGAATATGGGTTGGATTCCGAGACTAATAGGCAGTTCCCAAATTGAGGTGTGTTCGTGATCATTTAAAGACTTTCCATCGCAGTGCAGATACTCCACACTTGAATAAATTCCCAAGCTGCATTGATTGCCCCAAGTCTTAAAAGGATCAAATCTTGATAACTGAATGTCATAGCCTCCATGTGAATAAACGTCACGCATGATGGAGTCGACAAAAAAGAAATATCCCGCCTTAACCTCCACTGATGCAGAGCTGGGATCTGCACTGAGTCCTGTTATCCATACACAGCTACTTAGAATTGTCCATTTGCGCATTGAGTGTTCCTTTTAAGAATTTTGCAAATTTACAGAAAACTTTATTTTTGCGTCAATTTTTTTAGCGTCGGAAATTGTTGCTCTAAATTACAGCTGTGCTAGACTTAATCCCGTCAATAAAAGGCTTTTCTAGAAAAGCAAATTCTTATGTAGCCAAGGAGTTTTCAATGCACTCGCCATTTTGCTACTGTTATCGAGGTCTGTTTTTAATTGTTTTAAGTCTTTTGTTTGGTTTTACACCTAAAAGCGAACATATTCCTCCCTGTTATATTCATTTAGATCCTCCTGAGCAGTTTTTTCCAAAAATGCAAGTGGCGGGATGTTACTGTGAATATGATGGGAAGATTTTAATGTTGTTGCGTAGCCCTCATAAACCTCAGGGAAATACGTGGTGTGCTCCTGGAGGGAAATTGGAAGCTGCAGAAACGCCTGATCAAGCGTTAATCCGCGAGCTTAAAGAAGAGATTGATTTAGACATTACTGGGTTGCCTTTAAATTATTGTCGCCCTGTGTTTGTGCGTTTTCCTCAACTTGACTTTGTTTTGCATTTATATCGGGTGCATCTTGATCAACTGCCTTGCTTGAATATCGCAAGAGAGGAGCATCAGGATTATTGTTGGGTAAGTCCTGAGGAGGCCTTAGAGCTTCCACTTATTCCTGGAGGAGATGAATGTGTTAACGTGGTTTACTTTACTCCAAGAGAGCTTTAAATCTGCTCTGCCCATCAAAAAAAGATGGGCAGAAATTTTTTACGAATAGGTTTTTATGAAGAGGAGAGGAGGGGGGTAAGAAGAGAAGCTAGCGTTGCCTCCCTTTGCCTGCGGTTAGATTTGTTTCGCTCTGTAAGAGGAGTGATCGAGGCTCTGTTATCATCCTGACCGCCGGGATAAAGGGTTGTTATGGAGGCATTTTGTTCTAAAGCTTGTATCAGCATATCCGTCCCTTGTTTAGTGATATCGGTGCGATTGAGGTAGACCTCTCGAAGGGTAGTGTTACGTGTTAATGTCTCTGCTAGCGCGCCTGCCGCCTCATCCCCCATTGGATTCTGCGAGAGACTTAAGTGTGTAAGACTAGTATTATTTTCTAGAGCTAATGCAATGGATCGTCCTCCTTGAGTATCAATGTTGCAGGTGTTTAATCCAAGTAGGGTGAGAGTAGTGTTTATTGTTAGAGAGCCTGCAAGAAGAGCTAATGCGCTCATATCACGAAATGGATTTTTACTTAAAAAAAGCTTTGTAAGAGAAGAATTGGTTGCTAGATTTTTTGCAATAGCTTTAAGGCCTTCATCCCCGATTTGATTATCTTCTAAATCAAGTGATGTTAAGATTGGTCTTCCTAAAAGGATCTGTGATAAGGCGATTGCTCCTTCAGAGCCGATCTCATTCAAGGGAAACATTAAATTTATAGAGTGTCTGTTACTCAAGGTTGAAATAGATTCTGCCAAGATTTTAGCTTCACGAGGGCCGATCCCACTCCGATATAGATTGATTGTAGTAAGATTTGGGTCTAAACTAAAAGCCGTACGCCAGATTGATCCCAAAGTTCTTAGAATGTGTTCTCTTTCTTTCCGAGGTTTTTTGTAAAAATAATCACCAGAGGATAAATTGAGTATTTTTCCAGGGTTACCATAATTCTGGGTAATATGCCTTCCGAGCCATTCTGCAAAGCGTTTTCTCTCCTGTTCGGTCCCGTCTGTACGCCTTGTCGCTATAGTGCCCATCCCAGGAGTGGGGGTTCTTGTTGTTGAAGGTGTAATTGCCATGTTAACTCCTTTATTTTAGTTATTGTTTAAACGATTATATACTTAAGCATTAAATAATGTCAATAGTAGTATTTTTACTTTTAAAGCGCTTATTCTTTGTTGTTTGTAAGCTGAAAAGGCCTCCCTTGATGTTCCACTCCTTTGCCCAGATAAGAAAATTTTGATCGATTGCGGTCTAAAGATCCTTCCTATTGAGACAAAAGAGTGAAGAGTCGGGGTCTTGCGGAATCAGCTTTTTACAGGGGAAGGAACAAAAGCCATTTGACACTCTTAAAGACCTTTTAAAGACTCCCTGTGGTTATCGATGCTTATGTGCCTCTGCCGCACCTCTGCTGTGGCTCCTGTTAGCTCTGAGCTGCATAGAAGGGAGAGGATCGCGTCAGCAACCTCTTCAGGCTGCAGCAGTGTTGAGACATCCTCGTTGGGAAAATGGGTTCTTCTCATGGGGGTATTCGTGCGCTCTGGGATCAGCGCGTTAATTTTTAATAAAGGGCGCTCATCAGCAAGCCCTTGTGTAAAATTCACGACAGCTGCTTTTGCGCTCGAATAGATTGCATAATTTTTTTTGCCCCTCAGGTACGAAGAGGAGGCGATGTTGACAATATGCCCTCCGTCTTTAATGTAGGCGTATTTACAGCTATAAATAATGCTTGTCAGGTTGGTCGCAATCAGCGATTCAATTTCCTCTGGAAATAGAGCTTCGATCGGGCGCATGGTGAGCTGTCCGATGCTGTTAATGAGGCCATCTAACGGGCCATGTTCTTGCTGGATTTGAGTGAAGATGAGCTGAGCTGACGCGGATGAGGTGAGGTCTGAGGGATAGTGGATCGAAGATCGGGAAATGAGGAGGGCTGTGGCTCCCGCTTCTTGAAGCTTTTTCACAATGGCCTGACCGATTCCCCCAGATCCCCCTGTGATCGCAAATCGTTTTCCTGCTAAGCGTGTGCCGATTTCAGTGAATAATAAAGAGGCGGGTCTGCGGCGCAGAATCTGTTCTGCAAGGAATAGATCAAGTTCTGTCGTGATTTTGATATTATCTTCTGTCCCTTCGATGATGTGGATGGGGTGGCCAAGCCCGAGCACAAGTGCGCAGTCGTCAGATGCATTGAAAATCTCATGACGCAGCGCTTTTTCATGGGCTCTTATCATTAAAGGATAGTAAAAACTCTGCGGAGTTTGCCCGCGCCAATAATCGCTGCGTTTTGGGATGGCTCCAACGGTAAAGGGGGCTTCTGCATAAACGATGGTGTCCTGGGATGGGATGCATGTGTCAACAGCTCCGTGTTTGAGCGCTCCTTTGATATTGGCAAGCAGAAGCTCTTTTGTGACAAAAGGGCGCACTGCATCGTGGATGACAACTACTTGGGTTTCAGAAGGGCACTCTTTGAGGCCGAGAAATGAGGATTCTTGACGCGTCGCCCCGCCGATCACCAAATGGATCCGGGGGTCTTGATAAATAGCGATTTCTTTCTTGATTTCATTGAGCCAAGACTTAGGACAGACTAAGAGAATGTGGGTAAATTCAGCGACTTTTAAAAATTGCTCGAGCGTATGCAGGTAGACTTTCTTACCTGCCAGTCGATGAAATTGTTTTGGAAGCGTGCTATTAAAGCGACTCCCTTCCCCTCCCATAAGGATGATGCCGGAAATTTGTGTGGAAGCGCTGTGCATAACGAACCTTTAATGACACATGAGGTCTAATATAGCGGATCTGGCTTGGGGTGGCAAGGCTTTCATATCAATCCTCTAGACTTCAATCTTAAGCTCAATGCCATGCATGAGCTTATGGAGATATTCTGCACGCCTTCGAGGGAGCTCATGCTCATCGGGGGCGTCTTGCTTTAATTGCTTTGCGAGATGTGCTCTGCGAGCTGTGAAGAAGGCTTTATTTAATGTTTCTTGGGAAACTCCGCCGATCCATCCAATCTCGCTTCCAAGTTTGACGAGGCTTAAAGCTGAAAGAGCTTCTTTGGTTTGTAGCTGATAGGAGTGCATGAGCAGTCCAAAGGCCCTGCAGACTTTGTCTTTCATCTCTAAATGATTGTCTGTTTGAAGATGGGCTCTCAATGTCTTTTCCAAGGCCATGAGTTTCATTGCCATTGAGTGGAGGGCGTGTAGGATATTCTCTTCGTTTACGCCGAGGGTGTAGGTGTTTTTCAATACGAGAAGATCTCCAACGAGCTCATCGAGCGTTCCTTGCATTCCTGTAGAGGTGACCTCTTCTTCATTAAGCTTGGCCAGGGTGTCTTCCAATTGACTCGTATGGATGAGGGCCGGGAGGTGAAGGAAGACATGAACGGTAAGGCTGGTGCCCGAAAGGGAGGGATCGGAGGAGAGGTAGCCAAATCGGGAGTTAAAAGCAAAACTCAGGTCTTGAGAGAGGGCGCTTTCAATTGAATTAAGAGTATTCCAGGCTTTTTCCCAGGCGCCAGAGCAGTCGATCAAATGGAGTTGCAGATGATCTTGGATGTTCAGCATGCCGATCAATTTAGATCTATCATCGACAACAAATCCTTGGCCTGCAAGGGTATTTTGAAAGCTCTCCATGCAGAGAAAATGCTCAAAAAGGTATTCTTTTTGCAGAGCGCTTAAATCTTCTGCATTTAAACAGACGGGGTTACTTAAATGAGAAGAATTGAGTAAAGCGGTTTTTAAGATAGTGAGTGTTTGTAGACTCTGGGCCTCTGTCATCTTGGGAGGAAAGAGGTATTTGCCGAGATTGCGACGCAGGGTAAACGAGGAGGCTGGCCAAATTGGATTGACGTTGCTTTCCCAAGGAAGATGCTCAAAGAGAGAGGGAGGGAGATTAACTTTTTCCTTCATCTGTTTTTTCCGTTAAGGCTTTGATTTGGTCGCGGAGCCAGGCGGCTTGTTCATAATTTTCCTTTTTGAGTGCTTCATTGAGCGCTTCATTCAAAGCGGTGAGTCGACTGGAGGGGGCAAGGCAAAGCGGTTGGTGTGGCATGCTGCCAATGTGGATCGGTTGCATTTTTTTTATCGCGAGTGTTTTTTGTAAGCGGGCGGGGATCTGTTTAGAGGCGATGAGTTCTGAAATAAGAAGATCGCCAAAGACAGCATAACATTCTGTGCATCCTAGAGGGTTTCCCATTTTAACGGATTCTAATGTGGTTAGGCACGTGCTGCAGCATAAGCCAGGTTCTGTGTCTGAGGGGCTCTCTTTTAGGACTCCTGTGGTGGGCTGTCCGTGGAGTTTTTGCTCTAAGATAGGACATTCAGCGCACAGTTCAGTGCTGACAATTGAATTCCCAACGATCTCTTTATAGAGTACATGGATCGCGCGCTTACAGTGGCTGCATTCGATGGGTCTATCGGGCATAGTTCCTTGTGTTTTCTCAGATTCTATGAGCTGCATGTAAATTCATCAATATTTTTATATAAACTGCGTTGAGTTTTATTTTTTGATGTGCGATGAAGAGAAGAAGTGGTCACAACATTTAATGAGGAGATAACCCCATGTCAGCGAACAAAAAAATAACAGCAGTATTGATGGCATCAACTGTTGCCGTGCTCAGCAGCTCTGTATGTGCAGAGCAAGTAGATGTTCAAGAAGAATTAATGTATCAAGATTTAGGAACTGGTGCGGATCTGCGTATTGCTGGGGCAAACCAACCACAACGTTTTGAACCTAAAAGCGCTGGTTCTGGAGCAAGTCCGCAAGATGGCCGTTTAGGTTCTGGGCAGTCAAAAGGTGGCACTTTTTATAAAGGCAAGCGCGTTGCTGATGATGAAGGAGATGATTCAAAAGGGGCAGAGGGCAAGTGTGGCGAAGGTTCATGTGGTGACGGAGCTAAGAAGAAAGTTCCTGTGGACACGAGCATGAATGGTAAACGCTAGTCATGGGATCTGTTTCGGGAGTGGGTTTAGGATTTAGGAGGGAGATTGCTGACAAGATATTATCTTGGAGTCAAGATCGCCCTGCTTTTGTAGAATTCGCTCCTGAAAATTGGATGGGATTAGGTGGCGTACTACGCCGGAAATTACAGCGTGTGATCGAAGCCTATCCGATTTTTTGTCATGGACTTTCTCTTTCCTTGGGAAGTCCCGAGCCTCTTGATTGGGAATTTCTCAAGGAGTTGAAAAAGTTTTTTGCTGAAGTTCCCGTTCAGTTATATTCTGAACATTTAAGTTATTGCAAGTGTGACAATGCTCACCTCTACGATTTGTTGCCGATGCCGTTTCGGGAAGACGCTGTGAATCATGTCTCAGAGAGGATTCGTCAAGTTCAAGATTTCCTCGAGCGGAAGATTGCCATTGAGAATGTGTCATACTATAGTTCTGTCGCACCTGAGATGGATGAGGCAACGTTTATCCGAGCGGTTTTAGAAAAGAGCGATTGTTTATTGTTGCTCGATGTGAATAATTGTTACGTTAATGGCTTTAATCATCGTTATGATGCCAGGGCATTCATTGAGCGGTTGCCCTTAGATCGGGTGGCCTATGTACATATGGCAGGGCACGAGCAACGATCAAAGGATTTAATTATCGACACGCACGGGAATCCAATCATCGATCCCGTGTATGAATTATTTGAGTGGACGGTTCAAAGAATTTCCCCCGTTCCGGTGTTGCTGGAAAGAGATTTTAATTTTGGCAATTTTTCGCAGATCCAAGATGAGCTTAAGGCTTTGCAACAGATTGTCAATAACCATTGGGTACGCGATGAGCTATACGTTTGTTCTTAGTCAGTCTCAAAGAAAAATGGCTGAATTTTGCAGGTCGGGTCAATACGACTCAGAAGTTGCTATGCCGCATAATCGCGCCGAGGTCTACCGAGATCTGATTTTATCAACAGTGGAACAAGCGCTGATTAAAGCTTACCCATTAACCTATCAATTGCTAGAAACGTCTGATTGGGACCGCCTTGTGACTGAGTTTTTTGCCTTCCATCCTCAACCGTTTCCAAGTTTTTGGAAAATGCCCAAAGGGCTGTGTGATTTTGTGCGTGAACGGGAATGGGGAATCCCTCTTAATTTGCCCTATCTTAGTGATTTGTTGCAGTTTGAGTGGATCGAAATTGAAGTGTATATGATGCCTGATTGTGAAAAACAAGAGGTAACGCCTTACGGGGATCTGATGCAGGACTATCTTTATGTTAACCCAGAGCATCGATTTCAGACGTATCGCTACCCCGTGTTTCAACCCTGTCCACTTTCTTCAGATCTGCCGATTGGGGAGCACCATCTCTTTTGCTATCGTCACCCAAAATCGGGGCAGGTGCATTTTATATCCCTTTCCCGCTTTTATAAAGCTGTCTTGGAACGGCTTATTAAAGGGGAGTGCACAGGAAAGGAGGCCGTTGATGAGGTTGCTCAAGAAATGAAGCTTCCTATTAATGAGCACGTTTATCGCACTGTTCGGGGGTTTTTCCAAGACTTGTTATCAAAAGAAGCTGTTTTAGGATTTATTGAGGGAGTCTAGATGAAGACAATTTGTTTAAAACTGATTCGCTGGTTGGAATCGTTCAAAGCTCTTCCATTATTGTTTTTTAGATGGATCTTAGCTTTTGGCTTTCTCACCCCAGCTATAGAAAAATTCAATCATTTTGATTCCGTTGTGTTGTGGTTCACGACTCTGGGGATCCCTTTCCCAAAATTAAGTGCTACTCTTTCGATCACCACAGAGATCTGTGGAGTGGTCTTTTTATTTTTAGGATTGTTTACGCGGCTCATCTCGATTCCTTTGATGATTTTACTTGGTGTTGCTATTGGAACTGTTCACGGGAGTCATGGCTTTTCCGCAGGGACAAATGGCTTTGAAATACCGCTATATTATATCTTGATGTTGTTTGCTTTGTTCATTTTAGGTCCTGGAGGAATTAGTGTTGATGCATGGATTAAACGGCGTTGGTATCTTAAGTAAGTTGATTTTACTCACGATCCCTCTTTGTGCAGAAGCAGGGAATTCAGTCATGAGCCAAAAGGCCCCTGTAGCGATGGCTGCAACGCTGTCTGCTGAGGAGATCGCCTATGCGGCGCGCCTTTCTGATGCAGAAAGAAGGGCCTTTGTTGAAAAATTAACGCCAGAGCAGCGCAAAGAGATGATGGCTCAATCAAAGCATCGGATACGAGAAGAGCAGGAAGTGCGTTAGATTGAGACTCAAGTGGCAAAAGATAGAGGATTCAATTGCTCTTGTAATTTCATAGATCATTCCATAAAGGATACTTGCAAGAAAAATGAGGCACAGGAAAGGGAAGCTGGGGATCCATCGGATGTGCATTAAGGTAAAGAAAATAGAAGTTCCCAATACAGCTCCGACGCTCGCCCAAGTTCCAGTTCCCAGCCAGCGACTCAGCTCTTTTTGAAAGAAGCCTCGAAAGAAAGCCTCTTCGGCAATGCAAACAAAGATGAGTTGATTGAAAGCAAAGAGGGGGAAAATCGAGGGGAGTTTCGGATCCCATGCGATGATACCAACGTGCATCGCAATCCCCATGAGGAGCAGGACACCGACTAAAGTCATTGGGATTGTAATGCGGGCACAAGCTTTGAGGTGCGCGCGCGATTGGATCAAGGGGATGCTCAATGCAAGAGGAATCAAGCCAATAAAAGGTTTATCAAAATTAAACCATAGACTAATTGGGTAGCTTGCTTGACCGATGATGACTTGCGATGCGAGATTCCAATTGTTAAATCCCGGTAATAAATGCAGGCTCAACCCTGAAGAGAGAAGGGTTGCGATTACAAAGAGAAAGAGGCGTCCCCACTGTTTGATTTCAGATTTCAAGAGAAAGTGGCATAAGAACAGAAGAAGGATAGGGATGAGTGAGAGGCCTGTTGCAATTCCGATATGAAATGCAATCGCATAAGCAATCAAGGCGAAGGAACCCCAAAGCCAGGGAATTTTTTTCACCCATAAGCTTAAAAAGCTCATGCCAAATGAAAAAAAGCATAAGGAGGAAAGGGGATGCTTCCAGATAATGAAGTTTGTGAAAGGTTCAGTGGGCATTTAAGGTTTGCCTAATTGAGGGTATTAATTATATTGTACAAAAAATTCTATTTTTATGCGTCGTAAAAACCAAGATTCGATTGAGTGGCTCGAATTTGAGCTTCTTTCCCAATTTCCTGAAATCATCCATGCCGTTTTTTTAAGAAAAGGAGGGGTGAGTGCAGGGCCTTTTACGTCACTTAATTTGGGAGATGGAACAGGGGATGCGCCCGAGCATGTCAATGCAAATCAAGAGGCAGTGCGTGCGATTTTGAAAGTTCCTTCATTGATTTCAGCTCATCAAGTACATGGGAAAACAATTGAAAGGATTGCCGAACAACTGCCCGAAGAGCCCCTTTCTTGCGATGGCCTCATTACTTCGCACCCCGGAATTGCGCTGATGGTTAAGCACGCTGATTGCCAAGCTGCCCTCTTTTATGACCCTGTCCACCTGGCGATCGGTGCTGTGCATGCAGGGTGGAGGGGAAATGTATTGAATATCTATAGAGAAACTGTTGAGCAGATGAAACGGCAGTTCAAGACGCATCCAAAAGATTTACGAGTCTGTATTTCACCCAGTCTCGGTCCTGAACATGCTGAATTTCAAAACTATAAACAAGAATTTCCTGAATCATTCTGGCAATTCGAAGGCAAGCAGGACTATTTTGATTTATGGAAAGTAGCACGGATGCAGTTAGAGGAATGTGGGGTTCTTCCAGAGCACATTGAAATCGCTGAAATCTGCACCTATCGCAACGCGGAAGATTTATACTCTTACCGACGCGACAAAGTCACAGGGCGGAATGGCACTCTCATCGCACTGAGAGTTTCTCGTCAAAGAAATTAACAGCGATCTTTCCAACTTCTTCATGAACCAGTTTGCGATCAACGCTGCAGTGATCTTCGCAAAAACGAGAGGGCATTAATCTCTTACCTAGCAAAGAGGGGCGATTTAAAAAGACATAGTGGCCAGCTTCCTCGTGGATGATATTCAATTTTGCCTTGGAAATCATTTTGGCAAAAACATGGGCATTTTTTTCAACTGGAACAATCGAATCTTTTCCAGCCGCAATAATGTAGACAGGAATGCCGATCGATTTCAAACTTGCTTCATCAAATAACCACCCCAAGGCAGGAGCAATTGCAAGGACCGCGGAAATCCGAAGATCTCCATAGGCTTCTAGCAATTCTGAGAGATCGACACTGCTTAAGATTTCATCTGTAATGATCTCAGGCATTTCTTTTGCGCAAGCTTTGCCGATCTCTTCAACAGAAAGATGATGGACTTGAGCTCCAGCAACCCACATTCCGGTGGCTCCGCCAAGAGAAAAGCCGGCAAATCCAATTTGTTTCTCATTAACCTTCCCTTGAAAATGGGGATGAGCGCACACCTGGTCGATCACGAAGGAAACGTCTTTGGGACGCTCCCATAACTTCAAGAAAGCTTCGGGGATTTTATTATTCCATGTGTTGCCATAGTGATCCATGGCAGCAACAATATATCCATTAGAAGCTAAAATTTCAGCAAGCCAAGAGATGTTATAGCGGTCGCATGCGTTGCCGTGGGACATGACAATCAGTGGATATGATTTTTGCGCACAGCTTAATGGAGCATCTCGCGCTTCATCGCAGCGGATCCAGATGCCTGTTGAAGGGGACGCCTCCACATGGGAATCGATCGGATACCACACCTCTGTGATTACAGGACGCGCGCGCGCTTCATCAAAAAATTCAATCGTTGTAATCCCTGTTTTTTGGGGTTGGGTAATAATGGAGTGGAGTTGTTTTCCAGCCGTTGTCCAATGAGTAATTGGTAAAATAAAAAGCAGAGGGGCTGCAACAAAAAGTAACCACCGTTTCCAGTTTTTAAACATAACCATGTCCTTATATGAGTCTTTTACATTTGAGATATAATCGATCAATATTTTTTTTGTATATACTGTGTCCACTTCAAAGTTAGAGAAATTTCAAACTCAGCGCTTCAATT
>CAYWSY010000032.1:0-19292 GCA_964461105.1 uncultured bacterium | reverse complement strand
AGTGAAGATGCTGAGGCAGAAATTTCTCTAACTTTGAAGTGGACGCAGTATATGTTAAAGAGGGATCCTCGTCAAAGGAATGAGGTCTAATGGATCTGTTTCTTCTTGCTCAAGGTAACGATGAAATCCTAAGCCTGCGATCATCGCTGCATTGTCTAAGCTTAATTCTCTAGGGGGAAAGTGCACAGTTAGATCTGGTGCTAGCTTCGTAAAGAGCTCTTTTAGCCGCTGATTATTGCTCACCCCTCCTCCCACATAAACAGTGCTGACTTGCTCTTCCTTGGCAGCGAGCTTTGTTTTGGCAACTAAATCCTTCAAAGCAGTTTCTTGGAATGACGCAGCGATATGCGCTTTATCGGCATCGGAAATAATGAGAGGGGCATGTCTATCGGCGTTGGGCCCTTTGAGGGTGTATAACACATTGGTTTTAAGACCAGAAAAGGAGAAATCAAAGGGCTTTCCTTTGACTTTTCCAGGTCGAAAGGGAAAACGGGATGGGTCTCCTTGTTTGGCAAGAGCCTCAATTTCAGGTCCTCCAGGGTAGGCAAGTCCTAACATGGCAGCGACTTTATCAAAAGCTTCTCCAACGGCATCATCAAGGGTGGTTCCAATCGTGCGGTATGAACCGACCCCCTCCATCTTGACCATAAAAGTATGGCCACCCGAAATTACAAGGCCAAGTGCTGGAAAACAGGGATTGCTGAGCGGCATCATCGCGGCATAGAGATGGGCCTCGACGTGGTTAACGCCGACAAAGGGGATATTCCATGCAAGAGACAGTGCTTTTGCGGCATTAAGGCCAATTAAAAGAGCTCCGATTAATCCAGGGCCCTTGGCAACTGCAATGAGATTAATGTCTGGAAAAGATAGCCCAGATTGGTTAAGTGCTGTTTGAATCACAGGGATCAGTGCGTCGATATGCTTGCGGCAGGCAAGCTCCGGAAAAACCCCGCCATATTGAGCATGCAGGTCGATTTGAGAATAGACCACATTAGCTAAAATTTCTTTTCCATCCTTGACGATCGCGCAAGCTGTCTCATCGCAGGTGCTTTCAATTCCGAGTACAATCATGGAGAAATTATGGCATGAGGCCTTCTATTTTTTATATTAAATTAATTTTTTGATTCCCTGATGAGTTAAAAAAATGATATGACAAGGTTTTCAGCTTTGTATTGGAGCTATTTGATGAAACACTCTGTAGTTTTTTGGATAAGTTTTCATGTCTTGATTTTGATTCTTCTTTTAATAGACTTAAAAGGGTTTCATCGGAAATCGGCAAAAATTGATAAAAGCCAAGCTCTATGGATGACGGTCATTTGGATCGTTCTTGCGATGGGATTTAATCTGTGTGTCTATGTATTTCTTGGAGCAGAAGCAGGGCTTCAGTTTTTTACTGGTTATCTTATTGAAAAGTCGCTTAGCGTTGATAACCTCTTTGTTTTCTTGTTAATCTTTACCTATTTTAAAATTGCCTCTCATTTGCAGCATAAAATTTTGTATTGGGGAATTATTGGAGCTATTGTTTTTCGGATTGTGTTGATTTTGGCTGGGGTTAAGTTGATCCAAGAATTTGATTGGGTTACCTATTTATTGGGGGCATTTTTAGTATTTACTGGAATCAAGTTGGTTCTCGATTTCAATAAACAGTTTCGTCCGGAACAAAATGTTTTAGTTAGAGTTGTAAGAAAGTTTCTTCCTCTTTCAACACGTAAGGGACCAAAAACATTTTTTGTTCGAGAAAAAGGGCGATGGATGATGACCTCTCTCTTTTTGGTTCCATTGACAATTGAGACCACTGATATTATTTTTGCACTGGATTCGATCCCAGCTGTTTTTGCTGTTACGAAAGACCCTTTTATTATTTACACTTCGAATATTTTTGCGATTTTAGGGTTGCGTTCTCTATATTTTGTGTTGTCTGGATATTTTTACAAGCTCCGGTTTTTCAAGTACGGCCTTGCTGCCATTTTAGTTTTTGTTGGAACAAAGATGGTGATTGCGAAATGGTACGAAATCCCCTTGCCCCTTTCACTGGGAGTGGTCGGCCTGATTCTTGCATTGACAGTTGGGATTTCGCTTATTTTAAAGGCGAAGCGCAATTAACTCGGCTTTGTACATTTTAAGGCCCCACCTCCTGACAGGAAAGCCTTGATGCGTCATTTTAATTCTCAGGAAGGCTTATTCAAGCCGATCCTGAGAATTAAAATAACGCCTGAAGGCTTTCCTATTCAGGATTTGGGGCCTTAAAGTGTACAAAGCCGAGATTAAGCCACGCTTCATAATACCGGTCAGCCTCATTGATAAAGCTGCCATGCCGTGGCTGCCAGTTTAAAAGCTGTTTTGCGTGCAGGTTGCTGACTTTCTGATCGATGAAGAGTCCTTCGGCTGAGGGGCCGTAGACGCTCAAAGCCTCTTTGTAGGGCATCTCTACAATGTTCTCTTGAATATGAGCTGCTCTGCAAATCGCCTGGGCGATTTGCCTGATGGTCGAATGAGATCCATCGGTGAGATTGATGACAGAGCCGGAGACTTGATGTTCAGCAGCGAGTACATAGGCCTGCGCTAGATCGTCTTTATGGATCATCGCCCAGTGATTTTGTCCTTGCTCAATGACCGGAACTTGGGCTCTATCTTTTGCTGCAGCAAACATAGGGGAGAGCAATCCACCGCTTCCACCATACACAAATCCAGGGCGGAAAACGACAGTACGCAGTGTGCGGGATGCTGCACTTAAGACCCGCTTGTCGTGGTCGGGGCGCCACGTAACAATGCTGATTGGATTAACTGGTGTTGACTCTGCGATCAAGTGGGGAGAGCTTCCATAAATCCAGACGCCCGAAGTGTAGAGGATCGCGCGGACGTGAGAGGATGAATCGGCGGCTTGAAGGAAGGAATCGATCACTTTAGAATCTTTTGCAACTCTGTCTGAGGAGTAGTCAGAAGCGCAATGGATAAGAATCTCAGATTGTTCTGCGCAATTGAGATAAGTTTCAGGTTGATTGATATCGCCAAGAACGGGACAGATCTCTTGAGAGCGTAAGAGGCATGCGCCTTTTTCAGAACGGGAAAGCCCGAAGACGAGATGTCCTGCTCTACGAAACGCTTGAGCAACGGCATTGCCGATGAACCCTGTTGATCCTGTGACAAAAATACGCATCGAATCCCTCGTTCAAGATGTTAGTAAATCAGATGCAGCCGCTTCGTCGGCTATCCATAAGGCTTTGTGTTCAGGTGTTCCAATTGCTTGAGACGGGAATTTGTCGAAGTCGGGAGGGGATTTTAATACCAAAGAGAGTGTGTATTTTTTCGATGCTCCCAATACATAAAAAACGATCGCATGAGCGCTATTAATACAGGAAGAAGTCAGCGTCATCCGCGCGCAATTTTTTTGAGGAACTTCATTGGCAATTACAAGCCTGTCAGTGACTTTAAGTCCCGCAGTATGAGGAAAGAGGGATGCTGTATGGCCATCTTCGCCCATGCCCAGCATGATTAAATCAAAAGGTCGTGTTCCCATGACTGTTTTGATTGTCTGTTCATAAGCAAGAGCATTCGCCTCTAAATTCTTTTCCGCAACCATTCGATGGATTTGCTCCTTTGGAATCGGCATCTTGCTCAGTCCATAACTCATGGCCATTTTGTAGTTGCTATCTTGGTGATCGGGAGGAACTGTGCGCTCATCCCCCCAAAACAGGTGAACTTTTGTCCAATCCAATTCTTGCGCAAGTGAGCTTGTTGTGAGGTGCTCGAAAATGGCTTTTGGCGTTGAGCCCCCTGAAAGAGCAACGTAAAAAGCACCGTGGTCTTTGATTGCAGTCTGCGCGCAACTCACAAAATGTTTTACACAGAAAATAAGGGTGGTATTGTAGTCGCCTGGAATGATGATATCGCGCCTTGCATCCCATGCGTGAGGATGGAGGTGATCTGTTAGCATAAGCCCTTAACCTCCATATTTTTTAAAAGTGTTAAGACTTTTAAGAAGTGGGTACTTGTTCCTTTATGGCAGATCTCTTTGACAAGAGAGTGTCCTGACTCTGCTTTAGCAAAGATATAGTTGCAGGGAACTTCACAGTGGTTTTTACTCGAGTAATACATCCCTACTTGATGGATGTGTTCAAGGGAACGTTGAAAGCGGAAAAGATCCTCCTCCTCAGAGAGGACCTCAAGCGATAGAATGAGTCCAGGAGGAAGATTGACATGAACAGAGGGTATTAAGCGAATAGTGATAGGGGAATTAGAGGATTGATATTTAAGAAGCATCTCTTCTCCATTGACCTGAGCATCGATCAATTTCCATCCAAGCTGGCAGCTGAGCCACCCTTGGATGTAGAGAGATTGAATGCGGGTATGGCAAAAAAAGGTAGTTGCTTGCCCGTTATAAGTGATGTTAATCTCTTTGGCTTTTTCAATTTTACTCAAACGGTCTTCTGAATAAAATGCAGAAGAGAGCATATCTCTCCAAGTTTCAATTCGCGCCCAGTTCAAATCGGCCACTTCCATGCGGCTCTGCTCGGAGTATTGAAAGAGGGTGCTTGCAAAAGAAGGTAGGCTGTCAGCAGTTTCTGAATCAAAAATGAGTCGGTTGACCCATTTGCTTAAGTGCTGAAGCAAAGGATCTTTTAAGCAGGGATCTTCCGCCCATACTAAATAGACGGGCAGGTCGGATAATAGGTGGGGAAGAAGAACAAATGGGATTCTCTCTTCCGCTGAGCCTGCAGCCTCAATGTGGATGAAATCGCAGGCAACATCGTTTTCACCTGTGCTTGAAGTCAAAATGGAGACCTCTGTTTTTAGGTAGTCCTTTTCAACACCCTTCATAGCAGAGATAAAAATGACTCGAGCCGGAAAGCGTTGAATGACAGATTGGGCAATCCGTTGGATATAAGGCTTTCGATGGTCATTTTCAGTATAAAAAATTAGGTTAAAGAGACAAGCGCGCGTCGTTTTTGTTGTCTCTAAAGACTCCCAAATTCGATTGAGCTCTGCTTGAATTTGATCTGGGTTGACAAGGTGGAGAGAGGAGGTCATTAAATTAATCTCCATTTGCGATGATCTCTAGCTAGCATCTCTTCTGCAGCTTCGGGTCCCCATGTTCCTGATGCATAATTGGGGAAGGTTGCAGCTGGCGTTTTTGCCCAGTGCTCTAAAATGGGAGTGAGAAACTTCCATGAATTAAACACTTCATCTTGCCGTGCAAATAAGGTGTTATCACCTAAAATGCAATCGAGAATTAAGCGCTCATAAGCTTCGGGAGGACTCATTCCAAAGTAAGATCCATAGCGGAAATCCATTTTAACCGGTTGGATTGGGCTGCTGGGTCCAGGAACTTTGCAGTTCATTTTAAGGGAAGTCCCTTCATCGGGTTGAATTCGGATGGCTAAAACATTGGGTTCATTCTTTTTTCCAGCCTCTTGAAACAAAACGCCAGGGGGATCTTTGAAAATGATTGCAATTTCTGTTCCCCGTTTAGGAAGCCGTTTCCCTCCACGTAAGTAGAAAGGAACTCCTGCCCAACGCCAATTATCAATAAACAAGCGGATTGCTGCATAAGTCTCTACATCGGAAGTGGGGGAGACATTCTTTTCAGAGCGATACGCCACCGCATCTTGACCGCCGATAAATCCTGCGCCATATTGACCACGGACAACACTTGTCTGATAATCAGCCGGATCGATTGGTCGGAGCGCTTGAAGGACTTTTACTTTTTCATCATGGATCGCATCGGCAGATAGGTTCACAGGCGGCTCCATGGCAACTAAAGACAACAATTGCATCATGTGGTTTTGAAGGATATCGCGGATAAAGCCAGCCTCTTCCCAAAACGCACCTCGCGTCCCAATGCCAATCTCTTCAGCAACTGTGATCTGGACATGGTCGATGTACCGGTTGTTCCAAACCGATTCAAACAGGGAATTTGCAAATCTAAAGACCAAAATGTTTTGAACCGTTTCTTTTCCGAGATAGTGGTCGATGCGATAAATTTGCTCCTCTTTAAGATACTGGAGCAATTCATTTTGAAGGTCTTGAGCGCTTTTAAGATCGTGGCCGAAAGGCTTTTCGATAATGATGCGCGACCATTGATCTTGAACCTTTTCCCTGTCATAAATAAGTCCTGAGGAGTGGAGCTTTTCACAGATTGTCGTAAAAAAACTCGGTTGGGTGGATAAGTAAAAGACCCGATTGCCTTTAGTGCCTAATTTGCCATCTAATTCTTGAAGATAAGCTTTTAAACGAGCATATCCTTCCTCTTCGTGAAATTCTGAAATATGATAAAAGAGCTGATCTTTAAACCGATTCCATAGAGGCTCATCCAAAGGTTTCGTTCGCGAGAATTTAGTGATGGCGTCTTTCATTTCCTCGCGAAATTGCTCATGGGATTTTTGACGTCTGGCAAAACCCACGCAGGCAAACTGTGCAGGAAGCTGTCCCTCTTTTGCTAAATTATAGAGAGCAGGAATGAGTTTTCGCGCCGTCAAATCTCCTGTCGCTCCGAAAATCACTAAAATACACGGATCAATAAATCGGCTAGAGACACCGGGCTCTTCAAGAGGATGGGACGTGGAATATAGCATGGAATACTCATCTGTAGGTTTGTGTCCAAATAAACCATGAAATTGGGATTGCTGCCAAGTGGAAAATACGTTTACAAATGGGTGGATATCGTTAAAAGAAGAGGAGTAATCCCGTTGCCTCCCGTGAGCTCTTTACCCCCACCCTCGAGCTCTTTTTCTTCTTCAAGTGTGCCCTTACCTGAAAGGGACTGGGTTATCAAAATCTACGATGTATTCGGCTTTGAAGCATAGAAATCCTACTGTAAAAACTCTTGCAAAACTCATGCCCGCGAGCCCTTAATTGATTCTGTGAGCATCCATATAATTTTGCAAAATTGTGGCAGCTGCCATCGTATCGACATGCTGGGCTCGTTTCTTTCGATTGAGGCCAGCTTCCATCATGAGTCTATCAACTTGGGATGAGGTGAGCCTTTCATCCCAATAGATCACTTCGACTTTAAACACGTCCTGGAGCACTGCGCCAAAGGCTTTGACTTTGAGCGCCATATCCCCCTCTTTGCCGTTTAAAAGCAAAGGTAAGCCGATGATGATTTTTTCAATTAAGCCATAGCGCGCGATCTCTTTTGCGATGCTCTCAGCGGTGAGTTGAGGGGTTTTGCTCGCTTTGATCACGCAGGCAGGAAGCGCCATCATTTTTCGTTCATCTGTGATGGCAAGTCCAATGCGAACCTCACCGTAATCGATGCCAAGGAGTCTTCCCATTTAGGTGTTCCGTTGTTTGAGAATAGCTTCAATAAACGAGCGAAAGAGGGGATGGGGCTCTGTTGGTTTGGATTTAAATTCGGGGTGGAATTGAACCCCGACCATCCAAGGGTGATCCTTAACCTCTGCAATTTCACACAAATGTCCCTTATCGAGAATCCCTGATAGGATCAGCCCTTGCTCTTCACAGCGATCTTTATAGAGGTTGTTAAATTCGTAGCGATGGCGATGCCGTTCTGAAATGTGTGTCTGACCATAGGACTCCTCTGCTTTTGAGCCTGGTTTAAGCTGGCATGTGAATGCTCCTAAGCGCATGGTTCCCCCTAAATCAACAACCCCTTTCTGCTCGCTTAAAAGAGAGATGACGGGATGGGGAGTCGTGGGATCCATTTCAGTGGAATTGGCGTCATGAAGTCCAAGGACGTGGCGTGCGAATTCAACGCACATCACTTGCATGCCGAGGCAAAGGCCAAGGAAGGGGATTTTGTTCTCGCGACAGTATTTGGCTGTCATGATTTTGCCCATCCAGCCTCGCTCGCCAAAGCCTCCAGGAACGAGATAGCCATCACATCCACCGATGGCTCGTGCAACCTCTTCATGCTCTAAAACTTTATCCGACTCATAGCGGCGGATTTCAAGTTCCACTTGGTTGGCAACTGCACCGTGGTGAAGCGCTTCGAAGACCGATTTGTAGGCATCTTGATGTTGGAGGTATTTCCCGACAATCCCGATCACCACTTTTGTTTTTGGATTGCGGATGCGGTGCAGCATCTCCTCCCATCCAGTAAGTTGAGCAGGGGATTGAGAGAGGTTGAGTCCTTCACAAATTTTGCTGTCGAGGTGTTGCTTGTGCATATTTAACGGGACTTCATAAATGCTAAATGAGACATCGACAATGTCCATTACTCCCTCTTTGGGGACGCTGCAAAAGAGGCTAATTTTGTCCTTGTCCTCTTCGGAAAGCGGATGTTCGCACCTGCATAAGATGATGTCCGGAATAATCCCAATCCCTCGGAGGGTTTGCACCGAATGCTGTGTGGGTTTTGTCTTAACTTCGCCTGCCGCTTTAAGATAGGGGATGTAGGTAAGATGGATGTTGAGACAGTCTTTCGGTCTTTCATAGCGGAACTGCCGGATTGCTTCAAAAAAGGGAAGGGATTCAATATCGCCGACGGTTCCTCCAATTTCAACTAAGACGACATCGACTCCATGGTTTTGCTCAGAGACCTTAAGAATGCGGTGCTTGATTTCGTCAGTAACATGAGGGATCACTTGGACGGTTTTTCCTAAATAATCGCCTTTGCGTTCTTTTTTGATTACAGTGTCGTAAATTTGTCCTGAGGTGGCATTTGAGAGACAGGACAGCGGGGAATGGGTATAGCGATAATAGTGACCCAAGTCCAGGTCGGTCTCGGCGCCATCGTCAGTGACGTACACCTCGCCATGTTGGAAAGGGTTCATTGTTCCAGGGTCGACATTCAGGTAAGGGTCGAGCTTCAGCATGGCCACTTTTAACCCGCGGCTCTCTAAGAGCATTGCGATGGATGCTGATGCAAGCCCTTTCCCAAGAGAGGATACGACACCACCGCTGACAAAAATATATTTAGGTTGCATAGGAATTAGTCTCCGCATGTTCCAAGACTGGGATTATCGCTTGAAAGTGGTTTAAGGTGAAGATGAAAAATTCACTTCAAAAGAATGTGATGAATAGTTATTCTTCGATCCGAACGTGAGACGAGTAAGCTATGCATTCATTAACGACAACGATTCAACATGTTCGCTCTCTCTATCAACCGCAACTTCCATTGCTTTTGAAAAACCTCCATCAGGTCGGTTTTACCGAGCAACCTTCAGCACCCATTCAAAATGATTCTGATGCGATAAGAGCTCTGTTTCCGCTGACGTTTGGCCGCTCGATTTTAAGAGCTACCATTGATGGTAAAGGCCTCCCAAGCCAACAGCGTGTAGGTGTTGTGTTTTCAGGTGGGCAAGCGGCCGGGGGACATAATGTCATCACAGGGCTCTATGATGCGTTAAAACAACTTCATCCAGAGAGTCGCCTTTTTGGATTTATCGGAGGTCCTTCTGGAATCGTGTCCGGAAATGCCATTGAACTCGATGCGGACATTCTTAAGCCCTTTCGCAATCAGGGAGGATTTGATCTGATTGGATCTGGGCGGACGAAGATTGAAACCGATGAGCAGCTGAGAGCTTCTATAGCCTCCATGAAAAAATACGACTTAAGTGGACTTGTGATTATTGGTGGTGATGACTCGAATACGAATGCGGCGATTTTAGCTGAGTATTTTTTAAGTCATGGGTGCCAGACGTCGGTTGTTGGGGTGCCTAAAACAATCGACGGGGATTTAAAAAATGAGTATGTGGCTACTTCATTTGGATTTGATACTGCATGCAAGGTTTATTCAGAAATGATTGGCAATATTGCGCGCGATGCCCTTTCTGCAAAGAAATATACCCATTTTATCAAACTGATGGGACGATCAGCTTCCCATATCGCATTGGAATGCGCACTATCTGTTCACCCTAATATAACGTTAATTGGCGAAGAGATTGCTGAGCAGAAGAAAACGTTGGCCCAGATTACACAAGAGATCGCAGATCTGGTCTGTAAACGGTCTGCGTTAGGAAAAAACTATGGAGTGATCTTAATTCCTGAGGGGTTGATTGAATTCATTCCCGAGGTATCGGAGCTGATCACTGAACTTAATTGTTTATTAACAACTTCTCAAATTTTGAGTCATCAAGAGATCTCCTCTCAATTGACGCCTTTGAGTCGGCAGTGCTTTTTAACTCTTCCAGAGGTGATTCAAAAGCAGCTTCTTTTGAATCGAGATCCCCATGGCAATGTTCAAGTGTCGTTGATTGAAACAGAGCAACTGCTCATTGAAACTGTGTCCCATGAGTTGGCAAAGCGGGAAAAAGCGGGCAGTTTTAAAGGTAAGTTTAATCCGCAGCGCCATTTTTTTGGATATGAGGGACGCGCTGGTTTCCCTTCAAATTTTGATGCGACGTACTGTTACGTGTTGGGGGGAGCTGCCGCAGTGCTCATTCAGAAAGGCGCTACAGGATATATGAGTTTTGTACACGGCCTTGAAAAAGCTTCCCATGAATGGCAGATCGGCGGGCTTCCGATCACGTCTTTAATGCGGATGGAGATGCGCAAGGGCAAGCTAAAGCCGGTCATTCAAAAAGCATTAGTGGATCTCAAGGGGAGACCTTTTCAGTTTTTTAAACGGAAGGCAGGCGACTGGGAATTGGAAGATGCATATCAATTTCCAGGGCCTATTCAATTTGAGGGTGATCCTAGAGTTACTGATTCTGTACCCATTTCACTTGTAATTTAGCGTGTACAGTTTAAACGGAGTTTCTGGTATTAGTTTTCGCGTGAAAGCGCCCGCGGCCGAATTGGGATCGAGAGGAGCTGTGTCTATGAACACAGCTCCTCTCGATCCCAATTCAATCCTGGGGCTTTGACGTAAAAATAATTACAGAAACTTTATTTAAATTGTACAAGTAGGGGTTATATGTCTTTGCGAATTTCTCCGGACAGCGGAGTGCTCATTTCTAGTTCTATGTCCGCCTCTTCGTCGAGCTCATCGTCCTCGAGCGCTCATAATGATTGTCCTGATGATCTGCCTGATGATTTGTTGGCTGAATCTCCATTAAGTTCATCTTCAGAAGAAAGCGATTCGCGACCCGATTTAAGTCTAACGACGTTGCGTCGTCGGAGTTTGTCAGGAAACAATGTGGTTCCGCCTTTATTTCTTGTAGAACCTACTCTCTCTTCAGAACTCTCTTCGGCAGGGCCCCTCTCCCCTCGCGCTCCTAGGGGTAATAGGACTTACCGTGTACATCAAGGTGATTATACGCATCTGCTTCAGTTGATCCCTAAGTTTCGCGCCGAGGAGATGTTGTTGCCTCCTGTAACGAAGCTTGATCTTCCTCTATTAAACCAGCTATTACAAAACGGAGAAGATGCAACCTTTGATCCTGCTAAAATTGCTACCGAAATTCAGTTGGCATCGAGGCGTCCTGGCAAAGATCTTTTGAGTGCATTTCATGAGTTATCAAGACAATCTGGACAAAAGTGGTTTGATGTTGTAAAACGACTGTTTATTTATCCTGATGGTGTGAAGTTTTTGAGATCTTATTTGAGCAACTATGAGCAAAATAATGATCTGTTTGCAAGAAGGTTAATGCTTGCATTAAGAGAAGATTGCGTTGATCATCGTGAGGTGTTAGCGTCTCTGACGATCATGACACAAAATGATATGATGGGCATCTCTTCGATTTTTTGCAGAGAATATGTCAAAATATTGCTCAACGATCCTCTGATCAAGTTGAGGCAGCAGTTGAAAAAAATATCTCTAAAAGAAAAAGAGTTTCCTGTAAGGAATGCACTGGAGCGCATTTATGGAATATTGATTTCAGAAGAATGTCGTGAATTGTTAAGCATGCGAAGGGAGCATTTGGATCAATCTGTGTGGGAAGGAGCTATTGGTAAATTTCTCTTATTAGATGTTATTGCCTCTAAAGTGCTATCTTCTAAAAATACGAGCAGTCGGAGAAATCAGTTTTTTGGTTTGATTTACGTTCAGATTCAAGGATTCATTGAGAAGACCTCGTTGGATCGATTTAAAGACGTTCATCGCAATTTTGTTGACTTGAACTCTTCATGCAGACCTGCGATTGGCTTATTGGATGACTATGAACGGGGACCGAAGTTTTTACATGCACTCAGACTCTTACATCAGCGGTTTTCTTCCCATTTTGAACGACAATCCGTTCCTACATTAACGTCAAGCTCTTCATCAACGTCAAGTTCTTCATCAACGTCAAGCTCTTCATCAACGTCAAGCTCTTCATCGGAGGTGAGGACAACTCCATTGGCCTCTCCTCGATCGATCAAAATCAATCCGTTGTTTCAACACCTCCGAACGAGTTTTCTGTTTTCCATTGAAGACTTAACAGGGCCTTATAATCTGGTTGCAACAGTTACCGAATTTGTTTCTAATCTCAAGCATGGTCTAGGAGCGGAACGACTTTTGATGAAACAACTTCATTCTATGAAAAAACGGTGTGAAGGGAGTCCGGAACTGGAATTTAGAGAAGCGCTGTTTTTAGCAGGGTTAATGATAGATCCTCAAGGATGTGCTTTTGTATCGCGGTTTTTTGAGTTTTCAAAAGAGCATAAGAGTTACGATATCGATGCTTTTGTTAAGATGGTAGTTCCCTTTTTCCTTCAATCTGAAATCCCTGATGGGACAATTGATGATTTACTGCAGTATGCTGCAAAGACTGCATTGGAAAGGGAAAAGAAGGATACAATGTTTCGAGGAGTGAATCAGTCATCTCTTTTAATGAGAGAATTTGGAACCTATTATTGGGGAGGTCAACTGACTAGTTATTTGGATAATGTTGTGGCAAAGTGCGATGAAATTTTTAGGGAAAGTGGAGATGAGCAAGCGCAATTGGAGCTGTTTATTCGCTCGTCCATAGAAGAACTTCAGCAATTGACCTTGCCTGTACGCTTAAGACAAATTTTTTGTAATAGGAGTCACATCATTCAGGACTGGTTGAATAGGGAAACAGCTGAAAGTGAATCCAAGCAGTTTGTCGGATTAGAGCTTATTTTAAGGGTGCTAAATCCCGCTTTGCTACAACGTCGGCAAAACCCCCAGATCATTCAATTAACCAGGATGTTACAGCGTATTGCAAATCAGGTTCCTTTTAACGGAGCTGAACAGGAAGCTCACCTCGAGATGAAGAAGGCAATTTATCATGAATTTGTTGAAAAGCATCAGGAATTTATCAGCCGCAATTTATTTTCTACTGAAAATTGATTTATAATAGACCCTTGCCTTCTGCCTGCAAAATGGAGAAGGCGAGATAGGGGTCTCGGCAATTGACTTTAACAATTTGACCATTGATGGGGATCTCAAGATAGCCTCGTACAAATCCTTCTTTGAGCTCTTGTTTTGTAAAGACAGGGTTTTCTGAAATTGCTTTGGAGTATTCTTTTTTGTTTTCTCCGGAATGGCACACTTCCCCATAAAACAGGGGAACGACACTGTTGAGAACTCCGGAATCTGGAGCCATTGTTCCAAGAGACATTGATTTGGAAAGGTGGTAGCCGGTCTCTTCGAGAAGTTCTCTTGCAGCGGCTTTTTCTAAGCTTTCGTGAGGCTGTCTTTGCCCGCGAGGAAGCTCAATCTCCCAGCTTCGAGTTGCATGGCGATAGCTGAGATTGACGACAATTTTTTTATTTGAAAGAACGGGGAAAATGGCAACAGTTGGGGGACCGTCCATTCCAGATTTCCATAGGAGCCGATCGTAAGTTCCATAGACTCCGGAAGGAAAAATTACCGCATCGCGGATCCACATCCAGTAAGTGTCCTCAGCAACAACACCAACAGAGCTCCAGAGCGCTGCCTCACTTTCTTGACATCCTTTGGAAATGAGGTGGAGCCTCATCTGATTTTCAATTTTCTTAATTTGCTCGGGATTAATAACAATTTCAATCTCCCCTTTTTTCCAAGAGCCTAATGGGCCTAAATTTTTCTGATGCTCATAGATAATTTTCAAATAAGAATCGATCCTGGGAGAAACCTGCCTTTCTTGTCGAGTTTTTGAAAGGGGAGCGGTGCGTGTTTCATTTGCAGGACACAGGAAGTTTGGTCCTAAGAAAAGAAGAATGGTAAGTGTTTTTTTTATCGCAACTCGTTTTAACATATTTAGATGCCATTCAGAGTAATTGGGTGCAATGGTGCATGTTTGATTAATAATGATCAAGTTGAAAGATATCAAGAAATGGGCTATCATGCAGTCCCTAACTAAAGGAAAGCTATGCAGTATTGTCCTTCCATTTTTGAAACAAAACGCTGGAAGACCCGAGAGGTGATGATTGGAAAAGTAGGTGTCGGAGGGAATAACCCCGTTCGCATCCAATCGATGACGACATCGAATACAAGAGATGTCGATGCCACGATCGATCAGATCATCCGCCTTGCTGATAGTGGGTGCGACATTGTCCGAGTGACTGTACAAGGAATGAAAGAAGCGGACAGCTGCGAGGCGATTAAAAATGGGTTGATTCAAAAAGGATATGAGATTCCAGTTGTTGCTGATATCCACTTTTATCCACCAGCTGCGATGCGTGTTGTGGACTTTGTTGACAAGGTCCGCGTGAATCCAGGCAATTTTGTCGATCGCAGGGCTACATTTAGAACGATCGAATATGACGATATCTCCTATCAAGAAGAGATTGATCGGATTGAAGAAGCGTTCTCCCCTTTAGTAGAAAAATGCAAACGCCTCAAACGCGCAATGAGGATTGGAACAAATCACGGCTCGCTATCTGATCGGATCATGAATCGATATGGAGATACCCCCTTTGGAATGGTTGAATCCGCCTTGGAATTTGCTCGTGTATGCGTTAAACACGATTATCATGATTTTATGTTTTCAATGAAAGCGAGTAATCCCCTTGTCATGATCCAAGCGTACCGCTTGCTAGTTGCTGAAATGATGAATACCGGTTGGGATTATCCGCTGCATCTCGGTGTCACTGAGGCTGGGGAAGGTGAGGATGGAAGAGTGAAGTCTGCTATGGGAATTGGTGCTCTTCTTCTCGATGGGATTGGGGATACGATCCGCGTTTCGCTGACAGAAGATCCCTGGGCTGAGATCGATCCGTGCAGACGGCTAGTTTCTTTTGCCGAGCAGTCGCTTGGCCGTAAAACAGCTCCATTTGAAGAGACCTTTCGTATAATCACTCAGCTATCTCGCCGTACCGTCCGATTGCCTGAGGATCTTCCCTTGCATCGCGATGGGTCAGTTATTCTTAAATTACAAGTAGATGATCTGCTGAAGTCCGATCTCTTTACACTCATTGGCTGTCACATGCAATTGAATCGACCCACACGTACCCCTTCGACTGTGGATTTCATTTTTATTGATGAGATTCCGTTGCAAGCGCCCTATTTGCAGGCGATTGAAAAGCTGCAGGCGATTCATGTGGGTGTGTTGACTTTTTCTAAAGGGATCCCAGGAACCCTGCGTTGCTGCGATCTAAACCAATTAAAAAATGGGGCAGTTGCAATGGTCCGCACTTCAGATCGAAGTGCTTGGGAGAAGTTACGGGGGATGCAGATCCCTTTTGTTCTGTTTGCTCCTCAAGGTTCGCGGCTCCATGAAGGGCGTGCGTTTTTTGAGTGGCTGCAACAAGCAGGCTTAAAGTTTCCCGTGATTCACGATTTCGAATCTCAAGCAGTTTGGAATGATGTGATCATCCAGGCTTCTGCTGAATGTGGGGCCCTTCTTGCAGATGGGCTGGGTGAAGGGGTCTGCTTGACAGTGCAGGCAGATCGGGACATTGTGCGCTTGCTCAGTTTTAATATCCTCCAAGCAGCGCGCATGCGCACTTCCAAAACTGAGTATATCTCCTGTCCAGGTTGTGGGAGAACGTTGTTTGAGCTCCAGGCGGTAACCAAGGGGATCCGTGAGCGCACAGCCCATTTGCCAGGTGTTAAAATTGCCATCATGGGGTGCATTGTCAATGGTCCTGGAGAAATGGCTGATGCTGATTTTGGGTACGTTGGTTCCAAAGCAGGTAAAATTGACTTGTACGTCGGAAAAACTTGCGTCGAGCGGAATATTGATTTTGCTGACGCCGTTGAACGGTTGGTAGACTTGATTAAGGCGCATGGACGATGGGTGGAGCCTGAAGTTTTCGTAGAATGCTCTTTATAAAAAGAATACGTTGTTAATTGCGTTTTAGTTTTGTTTTTTATCTGTTAATTTAAAATAAATAGTGTTAACTTAAAAGTAGAGGGTGATGAGGCCCTCTATTTGGCTCACGGCTGCCAGCTGCTTGTCATGTTGTGTCCATGATCCGATGAGGATCGGTTCACTGATGGCAGGCGCTTTGAGATGGTTTGCTTTTGTTCAGTGCGCGCCTAACCTTTTCTGGGATCACTTCTTTACAGAAGGATCCATTTGAAAAAGGGGGTACTGAGCAAAGATTCTCAGGGTACCAATGCCTCTCAGAGAGGCTCAGGATTATGGATCGTGTTTCATTAACAGTCCATTATCCACTAGCTTGAGAAAACAAATCGTCTGACCCTTCTTGCTTCACTTTGCCTATGCGGATAGGCAAGTGGTCAAGCAAGAGGGTTTTTTTTTGCTCAAATCGTTTTTCGCAATTTAGCAAAATACTCAAGCCGCTTAATCATTTCCCGTTCAAATCCTCGCTCAACTGGTTTATAAAACTCAACCCGCTCCATTGCGTCAGGGAAATAGTCCTGCCCAGAAAATCCCTGAGGGGTGTCATGATCGTATTGATACCCTTTCCCGTATCCTTGCGCTTTCATGAATTGGGTCGGAGCGTTAAGAATGATCTTTGGTGGAGGAAGTTGTGTGGTATTTTGAGCAAGTTCCTTTGCCTCTTCAAACGCGGTGTAAAGGGCATTGCTTTTTGGAGCCAAGGCAAGATAGACGACGGCTTGGGCTATTGCAAGCTCGCCTTCTGGAGAGCCGAGTTGGTTGTAGGCTTGCCAAGCATGGGTGCACTGGGCTAAAGCCTGAGGGTCGGCTAGCCCAATGTCTTCAACGGCCATGCGAATGATTCGTCTACAGAGAAATTGTGGATCTTCTCCTCCACTGAGCATACGGCAGAGCCAATAAAGCGCGGCATCGGGATCGGAACCACGGACGGCCTTATGGAGAGCTGAGATCAAATTGTAGTGACCCTCTGCCGCTCTATCGTAGAGAGGGTTTCTCTTTTGCAGCAAAAGCTGCAGGGAGGCGGTATCGAGAAGCTTTTCATCGTGCGCAGCAAAATGGATATTCTCAATCAGGTTTAATAAGTGTCGTCCATCTCCTTGTGCAAGTTGGATCAGATACTTCCGTCCCTCGTCTGTTACTGGGAGAGCCCGGTGGATGTGTTCATAGCGCTCGAGAATATGGGTTAAGGCAGTTTCATCGAGATGATGCAACGTCAGGACTCTGAGCCGGGAGAGAAGTGCGCTATTTAGAGCAAATGAGGGATTTTCGGTTGTAGCTCCGATGAGAATGATCGTCCCATTTTCAATGAAGGGAAGAAAGAGATCTTGTTGCGCTTTATTAAATCGATGGATTTCATCGATAAAGAGGATCAATTGCTTATTAAAAAGGGGATGATCTTGAGCCTCTTGGATCAGTTTCTTCAGTTCTGCAGTTCCATGAAACACAGCACTAAAGGGTACGAATCGAGCTTCAAAAGCTTGTGCGTAGAGGCGCGCTAACGTCGTTTTTCCGCATCCTGGCGGGCCCCAGAGAAGCAGCGAGAGGGCTCTTCCTCCACGGATGATTCGCGTGATAAGGCCGTCCTGGCCTAGGATATGCTCTTGTCCAGCCATTTCAGAAAGAGACTTAGGACGCAGTGTTTCAGAAAGGGGGGTGTTCATTTCTTCCTTAAATCTTCAAGACGAACCATCCAGTGGGGTTTGCGGAATTCATGGATAATGAGTGGGAAGGCGCACATCGCTCCAAGTCCAATTACGAGAAAGGAGGTAAAAAAGAGGATGTTTCCCACATCGAGCTGACTTGGAGGAACGAATCCAAGGGCAATTCCAAAGAGGGAGGCTAAAATACCCATCGAGCAGATGATCCAGACTCCTTTGTATTTAAAGGGAACTTTGTATGGGCGAGGAACATGGGGTTTGGAGTACTTTAGACGAATCGCAGCAATAAACATTAACAGATACATGATCAGATAACTCTGAGCGCTCAAGGCAGTTAAAATCCAAAAGGCGCTACTCACGGAGGGCATAAATAAGAATACACACGAAGTGATCGATACGATGATTGCCTGAAAGAGAAGTAAGTGGGTTGGCACTCCATGTTTATTCAGATTCTGAAAGAAAGGGGGAAGGTTACCGTGAATGGATGTCTCATGGAGCCCTTTGACAGGGCCGATGATCCATGAATTGACCTCTGCAATAGCACCAATTACAAGAAGGATGCCCATGGGACCTAAAATCCAACCGAGGTGGTATTCATTAAAAAAAACGGCAAAAGCCTCCATGACACCGCTAACTAAGCTGATTTGTTCACGGGGAATGACAATGGCAATGGCAAGCGATCCGAGCATAAAGATGGAAAAGGTGATGATCGCCGATAAAATAATGGCTCTAGGGAAGTTTTTTTGAGGGTTCTGCACATTTCCAGCGTATGCCGCTGAGACTTCCAGCCCAGCGAAGGCCAAAAACAGCCCTGCAAGAAAGACCAGATGGTTAATTTTACTCAAATCAGGAATCGCAGCGCTCCAGGTCAGGGGGGTATGAACGGGATTGCCCTTTAAGATCCACATCGCTCCAAGAGAAATGATTAAAATGCCCGGAACGATGGTTCCGACGATGACTCCAATTGAGCTAAACCATCCTGAAGTTTTGATCCCAAGGTAGTTTAAGAGAGTCATTCCCCAGTAGCCAACCAAAATAATGGAGAGGATGTAGAACTTGTTGTGAGCGAGCTCAGGCTTAATGACAAACGCCAGTGTTGCAGCAACAAACGACATGATCACCGGATACCAAGCAACATTGTGGACCCATTGAATCCAGATGGCAAAAAACCCCCAACGGTCTCCTAGAGCCTCACGCACCCAGATGTAGACCCCGCCAGACTTTGGCCATCCCGTTGCAAGTTCTGCTGAAACCAACGCGCAGGGGATCAGGAAAAAAATGGCTACGACGAAAAAAAAGAAGACAGCGCTTAAACCAAGCTCTGCAACAAGGGGCAAATTGCGCAAACTTGCCATGATGGAAACGTTGAGCATCGCCAGCATAAAGATGCTAATGACGCGTTTGGGTTTTTCAGAAGAAAGAGCCATGGTGTCGTCCTTTTTTATAGTATATAGTGCTTCTGGTTCAAAGGCACCCTAAGGGACTGATTCAAAGCCCCGGATTTGAATCAGTCCTTGAGGGCGCCTGTGTTGCGGACGTGGTATATAGTGTGTCC
>CAYWSY010000031.1:0-19327 GCA_964461105.1 uncultured bacterium | reverse complement strand
AAACTGCAACCTCAAGAAATTTGAACAAGCGGCTGATTTATATCAAAGTGCCATTAACGCATGGACAAGCGACCGCAAAGCAGTGCCACCCGAAGTTTATGGCTCGGCAGCTACTGCAAACTCCCAGCTCAAGAAATTTGAACAAGCGGCTAGTTTATATCAAAGTGCCATTGACACATACACAAGCAACGGCAAAGCAGTGCCACCCGAAGCTTATGCCGATGCAGCTACTGCAAACTCCCAGCTCAAGAAATTTGAAGAAGCGGCTAGTTTATCTCAACTTGCCATTGACGCATACGAGAACGAAAACAAACCAGTGCCATCCGAAGTTTATATTAGATATGCTTATCAATGCCTTTGCTCTGATCAGGTCACTAATAGTTTAAAATATTCAGAGCTTTCGTTAAAGCAATTGCAAACCACTCCCAATCATCCATTTTTTAAACAATCCCTCTTTTTCTATGTTGCCAGCGCTGCAAATCTCCTTTCAGGCAATAAATCAAGAGAGCTTGAGTTGTTTGCTAAGGCATTCATGCTGAGTGATGACCGTATCGATACTAGAACTTTACTTAAAATTGCTACCATCTACTTGGAAACTGGTGATATCTCAAGAGGACTTCTTCTGATGGAAAAAGTAAAGGCTAAATGTGTGCAAGAACCGGGGTTCACCGAGCTTGTGGAACAAACATTTAAAAACGCCCTTTTAAAAGGGTATGGTCGGACTCCCGAATAATGCTTTAACGAGCAAAAGAAGAAAGACGAAATGTCTGCGGATTGACAGGATAAGGTTTAATTCCTAACGCATTCCAGTAGGAATTTTCCTCCCCTTCATAATTAATCAGCAACTGCTCACCTGGAAGAATCTTCCGATACACAAGATAAATCACCTCGATAGGCGTCGGCAAAACCCCTTCATCATTCTCTGGAATATGATAGAGCTCTGCAATCACATTGGGGCTTGAGGAGTGGTTGATAAAACGGGTAAAATTACCCTCTTTTTCAGCATCAATATTGAGCGAATACTGTCGTCGAGGATGGTACTTGCGCTTAGGATCAAATACCTTCTGCTCCTCTTTCTTAAGTAACAACTGATCAATTGGAGAAAACGCATACGCAGAATCATCCGGCTCGTTCTGCAACACCAGATCCATTTTACCTGAATAAGGCGCAATGATCTGTCCCTTCAAAAGAGGTTTTGCCTTTGGGTGTAAAAAAATCCCATAGCCCAATTTGCCAGGCAATTTCTTACAGACCAAATGAGAGGGAAGACCTGTCTTGCGAATTGCGCTTGCCACGAGAGCTAATTGTTGGCGCTTGTGTTTTCCCATCCGAATGACCGCAAGCTCCTGGCGCTTCACCTCACGTGAAACGAGCTGCGCCAATTCAGAGGTCATCAATGGCTGAGGAAGTCTATATTTCATGCTTTTTCAAATAACTGAAAATCAATTTCAACATCAAGCCTTATTTCTCTTTCATCAAAAAACATTTGCATGGTAATCAACAATTTTTTAATATTTAAAACATCTATCGACCAATCCAAAAATTGAGGTTTTTCATGAAACGATTTCCAAGCATCCACCGTCAGCTTACAATGCCTATCCTATGCGCCTTTTCTTGTCTTGCAGTATCAGCTCCCCTATCTGGAGCACAAGCAAACACTTCACCAATCCCAGAAGCAGCAGATGGCGATTTATTCTGTAAAGACAAAAAGGTCTTCTTTGCCACAGGAGAATTTCTCTACTGGTTCGTCAATGAAGGAGCTTTAGACTACGCCCTTAAAATGGATAGACCAAGCTGGGCAACGACGGATACGACACTCACAAATGCAATGGGGCACTATCAAAATGCGGAATTTGATTGGAACCCAGGATTTAGAGTCGCTTTCGGTTATTTCAATGCTCCCCACTACTGGGACATGTATGGAGAATACACACGCCTTGAAACTAATGGCAGAAACTCCGCCCATGAACCGAATCGATCAAACGAATTCTTAAATGGCACATGGACCCAGCCCGATCCCATTACAGACCCTGCAATCCCCTTGCATGATGCACACAGCCACATCCAACTCTCCTATCAAACATTAGACGCTTTAGTCTCACGCAGATTCCATACAAATCCCCACCTCAGACTGAACGTCTTTGGCGGATTAACAACAGGCCTTCTGTATCAAAAATGGAACGTTCATTATATCGACACAGCGAATAACCACTCAAAACTGCGCAATTCATGGAAATTTGAAGGGTTAGGTGTCCGCATGGGGATGAAACTTGATTGGTTTATGGGATGGGATCTTTACCTCACTGCCGTTGCCAGTGGATCGATTCTCTCTGGATGGTATCAAAACTCTTCATTCCAACTCACAACAGCCTCTCCAGCTGGAACAAATAACGCAAGACCCCTGCGCGATGTCCACTATCATGACAAGCGACTTGTTTGCTCAACTCAATTTATGGCAGGCCCGTCTTGGCAAAAAGCATTTGATTCAGTTCGGATGGAAGTTCTCGCTGGATATGAGCTCACCATTTGGAATAATATTCACGAGGTCTATCGCTCGAGCATTTCTCAACCGACTGCTGCAAAAGAGACATTCATTAACAGCTCAAACATCTCTTTACAAGGACTCACCGTCCGTGTGAATGTCGACTTCTAAGTGATTAGCGGAATCAAAAGCTCGCTTAAGGGCGAGCTTTTGATTCTCTTCTCTATTCCTCTGTACTTGCAAGCCCTTTATCCACATGGAATCGCTTAAAAGTCTCTTCAGTCCAATGCTGATAAGAGCATGGCTCGCCAGCTACTCCCCCATACCTCGGATCCTGTGTTAGCTTGGAAGTGGAATGAATCACCGTCTGCATCGGAAGATCAAAAAATAGCGCCATTGTGTAACGCTCTACATTACCGAAAGCCTTATGAACCCGATGTTCAGTTGCTTGAATTCCATCATTGGAAAGAAGTTGCCCAAATTCGCCAACTTGAAACATCAGCACATCCGGATCATCAGTAATGATCTTTCGAAAAACCCCATCGGAAGTTGTTTTTACAAATAATCCAGCCTCGATCGGCTCTGGAATGGGCCTTCCCTCTTCAAAATAGAATGCAGGCAATAATGCAGTTAACACAGAATGATCAAAATGGCTCCCGCACCAATAAGGGTTCCCTTCATGCGTCTGATCACTTTTGGAGTAATAAAGCATCCGACCAACTCTTGGAACGCCATCGACGGTGATCCCCGCTTTAAGGTTAAGCAGTCCCATCTTATTTAAAACAGCCTCTCCCATCTGTGACATCACCCTACCCAAGGCTTGAAAAGGTCCTTGAACATCAACTTCAGTCGGCCATTTATTTTGAGGATTTTCAGGAACAAACGCGTAGTAAGAGATTTTCAGATCATCTACCACCCAGGAGCCGTCAGGCCGCTGAAATTTCTCTTTTCCCCGCTCATAACCTAAAAACGTCTCGTCCGAATTAGGCGCATAGGCTTGCTTTTCTTCTTCAGGAAGAGCTGAAAATGCACGAGAAGCTTCAATAAGCTCGGACACTTTTTCTCGATATCCAGGCACCCCTCGAATCCCGACAATCCCCTTTTCATGCAATGCGCGTTGCAGTGTTGAGATTGCGTTCGCATCTTCAGCTATAAAAGCCTCGTAGGAAATCACATCCAGGGAAAGGAACTCAAGCTCGGTTGCTCCTGCAATTGTCGCAATAAGAGCGATCAAAGAAAATGCAAGCGATGCTGGCAACTGATTTCGATAAACCATAACCCCCTCAAATCAAAAATAATAGAAGAAGGTTAACGATCGCGATCGGTTTCTGTCAAATGGAACTCACTTGCAACCTCATTCTTAGCATTCCATGTAACTCGTGTTAAATGCTTTAGATGCAGAATGCGGAGAATAAAACGGTTAATCTCCGCATGTTTTGCGGAGATTTAAGTCGTGAATGAACTCAAAAGGAGTTCAGGATCACATGTACATTCGCGAGCTTAAAGAAGGGGCCCGGGCATAATGATCAATTGCCTTCTCGATGGATTTGTCGGAAAGCTCACAACATCAAAATGGGCAAAAATCACAAAATGCTTCCAAGACACAGCCTATCAATTTGCAAAAACCGGACTCCAAGCGGGACAAACCGTTAACCACTGCCATGAACATCTCATTTTCACAGCAACAAAAACTCAAGAATTTTTTAGCAAACTCCGTGTTCTTAAAAACATGTGTTGGCCAGCTTCACCTCTTTCCAAAGAGGAATTGAGTCAACGCGTTAAAGCCTTGAAGAAAGAGCTCTCAAAAGCATTTCTTTAATAAGCTCCTTCCGATTCAGCAATTGCTTGCCTCAGCCTCATTACCTGGAATTGCATCTCATCACTGCTGATAGGAACACCGAGATTAACAACAAACATCTTCCAAAGGTATTTAAGCAAAGAGTCATCCCCCTCTTGACGGGGAATATAATGGAAATGAACATGAGGAACTGTTTGACCAACCTCATGTCCATTTTTTTGGAGGAGCAAATAGGAAGAGGTTTTGAACACATCCGTGACTGCCCCATTGACTTTTTTAATCACCTGCCCCATCTGAGCCACTTCTTCATCGCTTAATTGCTCGAATCGCTCCACATGCCTCTTAGGGATAACCAAGCAATGACCGGGAAAAATCGGTTTATGCGTATACAGCGCTAAGACAACTTCATCTTCATAAAATGTTTGATACTCGAGAACGACAGGGTCGCAAAATGCACACACATCAAATGGAGCTGCCTCAGAATCAGCAAAAAGAGATTCCGATGCAAATAAGACACAAAGCACGCTCCATATGACTTTTTTCATTTCATTAACCTTCTGTTTCCTCTGCAATTGGCAATAAAAAACAGACTCATGAAGCAGAAACACCCACATCAGCAAACTGCCCGAGCCAAGCATCTGCTGAGAGCTTAGCTCCTGTTACATACTCCACTAAAGCATCCCAAGGCATCCGGTTGCCGGGCTTGAAGAGCTTTTCATTCAGAAATTCCCCTGTTTGCTTTGATGCGAAGACAGGATTCAACTCCTCGAGTGAAGAAGCGAACAGCTCCCCTAACAAATAACTAAAGTAATAAACAGGAGCCAGCCCAATGTGGTACTTAGCCGCCCAATCTGATTTCGAGCTGCTGCCTGTAGATTTAATCTTTTGAAAGCGTCCAACAAGTTGCCACCACAGAGCATTGAGATCTTGTGTCGGATCGCGGTATAGCTCTCGCTCAAAATAAGTCATGACGAGCACCCATCTGCTGAAAATCAGCTGTCGCCGCTTCAAGCTCACCTCTGCTAAATTGCGCAACTCCAGATTTCCACTCCCAAGCAGCACCTCAAGCGACGCCGCCCGATACGCTTGCCTTCCTGCAAGAAGTGCCATTGCCTCTGTTGTGATCATATGCGGAGGCTCTTTCAATAACCAGGGAAGCTTGGGATCAAATCCAAGTTCATAGACCGCGTGACCTAGTTCATGCAAAACAGTTTCAAACCACTTCATCGAAGCATTCACGTTGTTCAACGTCCGGACATCTCCTTCTCGATCGATGTGGATACAAAACGCATGCTGACTTTTCCCTGGCCGCTCAAAGTTATCGCTCCGCTTGAGGATTTCACTTACATCGAGATTCATCTTTTGGTAGAACCGCTGCGCCGCTTCAATAAGATCAACACCTTTGACCAACTGGTCGAGCTCCTTGACATCCAACGGATCCTCTTGGCAAAAAGGCTCTGCCCATGCCCAAGGGCCTATCTCCTTAGGTGAGACGTTAAATCGAACAGATGCTTTAGAATGGATCTCATCTACCACTTGGGAATACGCTGCATCTGATTGTTCTGCTAATGCATCGAGCGTTTTAAACAGCCACTTCCCATCAACCTCTTGCAACTCAAGCTGCATCATAAAATAATCGGAATAACCTAAACTTTGAGCGGCTTGATTGCGCAACCCAACTAACTTCAAAATTGAAGGCGCTAAGACGGTTCCAATTTGCTTGGAAGCCTCCCAGGTCTCTTTTCTAATCTCAACATCATTCTCCTCCTTTAAAATCTCTTTGATATCATTTTCTGAAAGGGTTTTACCCTTTACCTGAGGTCTAAAATTTGAATAGAGCAAGGAGAGGTTGGATTCTTCTTGAGCAATCTTTTCAAGAAGCTCTTTGGGAATCATGTTCGATTTAAATGTCCGAATCAACACATTGAGCTGCCTTTTAATCAAAGGATCTGTGAGTGCAGGATCTTGATCCCAGGCCAGCAGTTTTTCATAAATGTCACGCTCGTTAAAAAGCATGCGAAATTCCGTGTCCAGCTCAGCCTTTAAAAGAGCTGCATCGTGGCTTCCTGTGGTTTCTAAAATCCAGTATGCGCGATTGAGCTGAGCTGCCTTATGCTGAACTTGGGGAATGAAGGACTCTAGAAATTGAAGACATGACATAGATCACCTATTGTTTGACAGATTTGACGTCGACCACGGCCTTAAGAGGAATTGCACCATCATAAAGATGGTAATAGCGATTCTCGCCGCCAGGATTCGCTTCGTAGACTAATTTCCCTTGCAATTGACTGACATCCAATTTAACGATGACATATTCGGGAACCTGCGCCCAATACTTTCCCGTGATACGCTCGAGTTGATCTTCCCTGGATAGATGGATAAACGCATCGCCTTCTTGGGGTAAAATAAGCACTCCTTTTGATTGGCTTTGTTGCCACTGATCAGATGAGAGAACCTTGTACAAATATTGGGGAGTTTGTTCTTGGTGCATAACTACCTATGAAACTGATGGTTCATGAGCGTAAGAGAAATTTACCAAGCTGAGAAATGGTAACACAATTGGGATACAGAAGAAAACACCTTTGCTCATAAAAAATTCACTAATCCTACTAACTATCAGCCCAAAATTACGATCGTCTAATGCTAATAGCGTTATTTTCAGACTATGCTCAATCCTTGTCAACTCAAAAGGTTCAGCTGTTGAATTGAACTGCGGGAGCTTTCAATTCAGTCCTTTAGGGAGCCTTTGAACCGGAAGGGGTATATCCAAGTGAGCTCGAAGCGCATAACGTAATGCATTACAAATCCGCCAAATTCTGCATCAGTTTTTTATGTTGTTTATTAAGCTCTTTAAATTTCTCTCGGAACTCATCAATGTTTGTATCTTCAACAGACTGAATAACTAATCCGCCACTCGGACTCACTGAAATTTGAAATATGGCATTTTCTGAAACTCCCGCAGCTTCTAAAATCGCTTTATCCAGTACGATTGCACGGCTGTTACCATGCTTAACCAAGCGCTTTAGCATAGCTACCCTCTCTTTGATTCTGTATCCACAATGTTACTACAAAAATCAGTTCAAAAACTATAAAATAGTATAGCTAATTGATTTCCAAGATAAAATAAACGCTTTTAAAAATAACCAAAGAAGAGAAAAAAGACTCCGGATGCTAGATTCGAACTAGCGACCAATGCATTAACAGTGCACTGCTCTACCGCTGAGCTAATCCGGAATGAATGCACCATTCTAAGAAGCAGAGGAATTTAAATCAATTGTTAGATCCATTTTTTTCGCTAAATGGCTCTTTTTCCTGGGGAAAAACGTAGGATGTAGGAATCGTTCCAGGCGGATTTTGGTACCAACCGGGATCTGTGTAAGAGGTGATCTCCTCTCGAACTTTAAGAATCGTAAACATCCCAGACATCTCGATTCTTCCATGAGGCCCAGGAGAGCCGAAGGGAAGAAAATTAGGCGGCCGGCTCATGTGCTCACTCATCGTAAACATCTCCCCCATCCCCGTTTCATTCATCGGCATGTAACCTGGAAGAAATTTTTTAATTTTATCCACCCATTTTTTCTGAGAGACGCCGATCATATTAGGAACGTTATGCTCCATTCCGCTCATCGTATGGTGGGTTTTATGACAATGAATGGCCCAATCCCCGGGATTATCTGCTACAAATTCAATGTCATGGGTATTGCCGACAACAATATCGATCGTATTTCCAAAATATTGAGCAGTCCTAGGAAGACGCCAGCCTCCTGAAGCTGTCACAGTAAAGGCATAGCCATGAAGATGAATCGGATGGTTATCCATCGTTAAATTCCCAAAACGGATGCGGACCCGCTCTCCTTGCTTTACAACAAGGGGATCCGTTCCAGGGTAAACCTTTCCATTGAATGTAAAGTAATTAAAATCAAGCATGACCATCGGATCTGGAGTTGATGCCCCAGCTGGAAGATACCATTCCCCAAGCATGATCGCAAAATCTCTGTCAATGGGAGGATTTTCAGGTGTTTTCGGATGAATGATAAAAAACCCTACCATCCCAAGACCGATTTGCACCATCTCATCAAAATGGGAATGGTACATATAGGTCCCATGTTGTTTGAGGACAAATTCATATTGAACTGTTTCACCAGGGAGAATCGGTGCTTGACTTAATCCCGTGACACCGTCCATTCCACTGGACAGAATGATTCCATGCCAATGCACCGTTGTCGGTTCAGGCAGTTTATTAGTAACCAAAATACGCACCTTATCCCCTTCAACAGCTTCAATCGTAGGGCCAGGCGTATGCCCATTGTATCCCCAGCAATTAACTCGGAGCCCAGGTGCGAATTCTTGCACGACAGGCTCTGCAATGAGATGAAAGACCTTGTATTCACCTTCCATTGTCCAAGGGAGCGTGGTTCCATTAGGTGTGGTGACGGGGGTATAGGCGGAAAGGATACACATCTGAAGAAGTGAGATGAGAGACAGAATGAATTTACTCATGCTCCCCCCTCACATCGAGTTTTTCTCCTAAAATCAAATCGAGCAAAGCGCGCTGTGTCCAATAATCGCGCAAGGCAAGGGAGTAATTGATCTGCGAGATTAACTCCTCTTGTTTATTACGTAAAAGCGCATAAACTCCATCAGTCATTACATTGTATTGCTTTTGAGCAGTCTCGATGATCTGCTCCCGCAAAGGTAACACAGAATGCGCATACGTCTCGACAATCAACCGCGCTTTAAGGACTTTGTCGCATGCAGATTTCACACGGATTTTTGCCTCACGCTCGAGGGCGTCTAAATGTGCTTCAGCTTGTCTGAGCTGAGCGAGCAGGCGCGAGCGCGCCGCTTGACCATGATTAAAAAAGGGAAGAAAGAGATTAAACGCAGGACCAGTATCCCAAAATCCTTCCGATTGCTTTTCTGTCGAAACACCGAGTTTCGCATCGGTATAGGTCCACCATTTCTTTTGCGCTCCCATGGAAGCAATCGCCTCAGCATGCGTACGGGCGGCTGTTATATCGAGTCTCTGCGTTAAGGCAATACTCTCAAGGTCTTTTAGCTCTAGCTCCTGTTCAGGAAGAGGGGGAAGATGGGGATAAAGAGTAACTTCTTGATGAGCCACGCCTAATAACACACACAGTTTTTCCTTAAGAGCGATGACTTCAAGTGCCGTTTGCTCAAGCTCCAACATCGCTTGAGTCGCATCTGCACATTTTGTTTCCACAACAAAGGCATTGACATTACCAACTCGCAGCTGCTCTTCAGAAAGCCCCTGTGCAATCGATGCGAGTTCCATTAGACTGCTCTGCAACTGAAACTTAGTCTGCGCTGCAATCAATGCATACACCGTTTGTTCCACATCAGCTGCTAGGTGCACGACAGCATGTGCCACACGCATATTCGCCTCTTGAAATTGAAGCTTCGCCGTTTGCTTTCGCAAAGGAACCAAGAAGAAATCGATGATGCTTGTCACAAGAGAAAGAGAGGCATTGACCATAGAATATTGAGAACTGGGAAAACGCACATACCCATCCAAGAAAGGATTTTGGAAAAGCCCCGCTTCCCAAAGATCCGCTTGAGCAATCCCAATCTCTTCAAATGTTGCCTGAAGGGAGGGATTGTTGAGCAATGCGATCTGAACCGCTTGATCAACACGCACTTCTGATTCAAGCATCCGAGCGATTTGCTCTTGAATCTCAAGATGAGCTTGTTTCCCCTGATTCCAGGAGACCTGTTTATCGATCCGCTGCTGGACTGCGCTTTGCACCCAGCTATCATCATCTTGGGCTTGCTTGCTGCAGCTTGCGAGTAACACCAAAGAAGCAAGGATAATCAATTGTCGCATATATTCTCCTTGTACCTGAATGTAAATTTTAAATTTAAGTTTTTTATTAAATCCAAAAGCTAGATATTCTCTCCAATAGAGGGCTCCATGGAAGAATTATACGGTTTTATCGAAAGCATTGTATTTTCCGAAGAAGAGAGAGGCTTTACTGTCGCGAAGCTCAAAGAGCCTAAGAAAAAGGAATTTACATGGATTGTCGGCATCATGCCCTCTGTCCAACCAGGCGAGACCATCCGCTGCAAAGGAGGGTGGAAACACCATCCCCAGCACGGGGCGCAGTTCGAGGTTAAATCCTTTGATTTGGAAGCTCCAAGCGATCTTTTGGGCATCCAAAAATATCTCGAATCGGGAATGATCAAAGGGATCGGCCCTGTATATGCAGAGCGCATTGTCAAACGCTTTGGCCTGCAGACGCTTAATGTGCTTGATACAAATCCAGACAGCCTCAGAGAGGTTGCCGGAATTGGGATGAAGCGGATCGAAAAAATCAAAATTTGCTGGCATGAGCAGCGATCGATCCGCGATGTGATGATCTTTTTGCGCGGCCATGGTGTGAGTCCGTCTTATGCCCAAAAAATTTACAAAGCCTATGGCGATCAGAGCATCGATAAGGTAAAGACAAATCCCTATCGCTTAGCCCAAGAGATCCGTGGAATCGGCTTTAAGACAGCAGATTCAATTGCCCAAGGCATCGGGATCCCCCAAGACGCCCCTGCGCGCATCGACGGAGGGATCTCGCACGCTCTTTGGGAACTGAGCAGCGATGGGCATGTTTGCTACCCTCAAGGAGAGCTCATTCCAGTTGTTCAAGAGATGCTCCAAGTCCCCTTCCCTCCCATTCTCGAAAGACTCGAGTTTCTCATTAAAAGTGGAGAGCTCGTGCGCGAAAATGATCTGATCTGGGTCAAACCCTTGTATCTGGCAGAGGTAGGCATCGCCAGAGAGCTTGCCAGGCTGATGCAAGCGCGCTGTGCCATCCGCGCAGTTGAACTCGACAAAGCAACTAAATGGGTCGAGCAATTGCTTCATATTTCCCTTGCTCCCGAACAGAGCATCGCAGTCCGCATGGGAGTCAAAGAGAAGGTCTTGATTATTACAGGTGGACCTGGGACAGGAAAAAGCACCATTACCAAAGCAATCCTCTCGATTACTGAAAAAATCACTACGCGCCTTGTGCTCGCAGCTCCAACAGGAAGAGCTGCAAAACGGATGACTGAGATCACTTTAAAAAAAGCGGTTACTATTCACAGTCTGCTCGAAATGGATTTCAAAGCAGGAGGCTTCAAACGCAACCGTCAAAATCCCTTGTCGTGCGATTTCATTGTCATCGATGAAGCCAGCATGATCGACACCCAGCTCATGGCGCATCTACTCAAAGCAATCCCCAATGAAGCGCGCCTCATTCTCATCGGCGATATCGATCAGCTCCCGAGCGTAGGTCCTGGCAATGTTCTCAAAGACTTGATTCAATCAGAGCGCCTGCCCGTCATTCAACTGAAAAAAATCTTCCGTCAAGCTGCAGGCTCACGCATTGTAACTAACGCCCACTTAATCAATGCTGGAGAATTTCCCGATCTCTCCTTTCAGCCCAAGAGCGATTTTCGTTTCATTTCAGCCGAAGAGCCAGAAGAGATCCTCCAAATCATCCTTGATTTAGTCAAGACAGAGCTTCCAAGAGCTTATCGTTTCAATCGCATGGAAGAGATCCAGGTGTTAGCCCCCATGAAACGGGGAGTGATCGGCATCGAAAACCTCAATATACTTCTTCAAAAAGAACTAAACCCCTCCCCCACTCCCCTTGTCCGCATGGGACGGAGCTTTAACATCGGCGATAAGGTGATGCAGCTACGCAACAATTATGACAAGGAAGTCTTCAACGGGGATATCGGCAAAATTGTCGAAATTGATCTCACGGAACAACACATCAAAGTGCTGTTTGATGGAAAGGTCGTCCCTTATGAATTTTTGGAGATTGATGAACTTGTGCTTGCCTATGCAGTCTCAATCCACAAATACCAAGGGAGTGAATGCCCCTGCATCATCATTCCCATCCACACAAGCCACTTCAAAATGCTCTTTCGCAACTTGCTCTACACAGGGATTACCCGAGGGAAAAAGCTCGTCGTCTTGGTAGGAAGCAAAAAAGCTCTTGCGATCGCTGTTAAAAATGAAGAGGTGCTTCGAAGGCATACTGGATTGAGGCAGATCACTTGCACAATGCTACAACATACAGCAACGCAGTCAACAATCGCTTACTTACCTGCGCCTCATTAATTTTTTTAATAAAAATTGACTTAACGTCTCTATTGCAGAACTCGGTTCTTTTACTTTTTTCAGTAAAGAGACGTGAATTTCAGGAAGAGGGGGCAAGAAAGGATTAGTGACCTCTTGAAGATGATCAGGAATCATTGTAACAGGAAAAACTGTGATCCCCATATTAGCTTTTAGAGCTGCAACGATCCCAGCGTAGCTTGGACTTGTATAGACTATTCTCCATTGAATGTTGGCAGCATCAAGAGCTTTTAAAGCCTTAGATCGATAGACGCAAGGCTCAGGAGAAAGAACTAAAGCAAGAGGCTTATTTTCCTGCTCTAATTGAAAAACCCCCTGTTTACTTACCCAAGCCAAAGGCTCTTTCCAAATCTCAACCCCATCAGGAAACTCCTCGGGAGAGCTCATTTTTAACACACTCAGGTCAAGCATTCCATTTTTGAATCGATTTAAAAGATTGAGGGTAAGATCGCATTCAACATTAAGAAAAACCCGTGGATGGGTGCGCGAGAAGTCGATAAGGACATCAGCTAAAAACGAGAATGCAAAATCTTCTGGAACCCCGATCCGAACATTCCCATCTAATTCAGGATGCTTAAAACAATCTAAAATTTCTCGATGGAGCTCATACATTCGAAGAGCATACGGCAAAAGAACCTCCCCTTCGTTTGTAAGAGAAATCTTTTTGCCTCTCTGAAATAAGGAAACCCCAAGTTTTTTTTCCAATCCCCCTATTTGCTGTGTAACAGCTGATTGCGTTCTATTCACACGAATTGCTGCCTTGCTAAAGCTGCTGCACTCAGCCACAGCGATAAAACACTCAAAAGAAAAAATATCCATAAGAAATCCTTATGACAACAATAAGATTAATGAATTTTACTTATTATAAGCCATTTGCTTATCCTGAACAAGAGATAAAAAATTTGAAAAACCCGATTCTTTAGGTTGCATGGACGTATTAAATATTATTTTCAGTCACTTGATTGCGATCCCAGTCATTAGCTTTTTATTTGGAATTTTATGTGCCGCTTTGGGCCTTACTTGGTTATTTCGTCCTAAGATCCATTCTTTACTAACCTATTTCCTGTTATTTTCCATAGGCCTTAAAGGCGGAGCTGCCTTCATGCAACATTCAAGCTCTGAATTTTTCTCTCTATTAGGAATGATGATTGGGTGGGGGTTGATCCAGCCCTTTATTTCTTATTGGATTTTAAGAAAGTTCACTAAAACTGACGGAGCTACCGCTGCTGCAATCGCCGCCTGTTTTGGTTCGGTAAGTGTAATGACTTTTGTGGCTGCAACCGCTTTTTTGGAGAAAGTGCATGTTCCCTACGAGACGCTTGTTGTTGCGATTTTGGCAACGATGGAAGTTCCTGCAATCCTATCTGGTTTATTCATTTCTAAGTGGAAAAATGAATCAGCCAGCCAAAACAAAAAAAATCTATGGACCCATACTTTTTTTAATAAAACAATCTTAATGATCTTATCAGGAATGGCAATCGGCATGATCTGCTATCAGTTACAAATCAGCTATCTTCCGTCTTATATGTTGATCATTTTCAATCCGTGTTTATGCCTCTTTTTATTCAATATGGGACTGTTGATTGGAAAGCAGAGAAAAGATCTCAATCAATTTTCCTGGTCTTTGAGTTTATTTGGTTTTTATATGCCTTTGATCGGAGGAGCTTTTGGAATTGCGCTCAGCTATTTCTTAGGTTTAAATCCAGGAACAGGAACACTAATCGCAGTTTTAAGTGCAAGTGCTTCTTACATCGCAGTCCCAGCAACCGTGAGAATCGCAATTCCAGAGGCAAAAGAATCAATCTACCTTCCTCTTTCCCTAGGAATCGCATTTCCATTTAATGTGCTTATCGGCATCCCTATTTATTATTTTTCAGCCCTGAAATTATTAAGTTAGAAATGATCATTTTTTTAGAAAAATTCATGCCTTTGAACCGGAAGGGGTATATGGAACGGTATTATAATTATTTTTTTTAAACCCAGCTTTGTACATTTTGGTGCTCCGAATCCTGGATAGGGAAGCGGAGTATCAAAATGTATAAAGCTGAGTTAAACAGCTTCTGGATAGAAGAAGGTTGAATAAACTTATAGACCTCTTCAAACGATTAGCATGATTCCTTTCCAATATTTTTTTAAAAACTCCAACAACCTTTATAGTAAAGGTGCCCGTCCACTCACTTTCCACATAAAGAGCCAGAAGAGTGCCATTTGCAGAAAGAACTTCTGTAAGAGCTCTGGCTCCTTTAGAGCCGATCATGCTATATCCCAAATTAAGCTTCTTAAGAGTGCTATTTACAATAAGAGCGTTTGCAATCGCTCTGGCCCCTTCAGAGCGGATCATGCTATATCCCAAATTAAGCTTCTTAAGAGTGCTATTTGCAGAAAGAACTTCTGCAAAAGCTCTGGCCCCTTCATCATCGATTTCATTAGAACTCAGATTAAGATTCATACAAGTGCTATTTACAATAAGAGCGTTTGCAATAGCTCTAACCCCTTCAGAGCGGGTCATGCTATATCCCAAATTAAGGTTCTCAAGAGTGCTACCCAAATTAAGGTTCTTAAGAGTGCTATTTACAATAAGAGCGTTTGCAATAGCTCTGGCCCCTTCAGAGCCGATCTCATTAGAACTCAGATTAAGATTCATACAAGCGCTATTTACAATAAGAGCGTTTGCAATAGCTCTAACCCCTTTAGAGCCGATCCTATTATCCTCCAAATTAAGATTCTCAAGAGTGCTATTTACAATAAGAGCGTTTGCAATCGCTCTGGCCCCCTTAGAGCCAATCTTGTTCATCTTTAGATTAAGGCTTATAAAAGTGCTATTTGCAGAAAGAACTTCTGCAAGAGCCGCTGCTCCCTCATCGAGGATTGAGGCACACACGAGATCAAGGCGCGTAAGAGTACTATTTCTAATAAGGGCTCCTGCAAGAGCCATGGCCCCTTTACAGCGAATCTTGTTACAGCTAAGATCAAAGTGGATAAGAGCCCTGTTTCTAATAAGCCCGGCCGCAAGAGTCATTGCCTCCTCAGCCCCGATCTGGTTACCCCTCAAATTAAGGCTCGTAAGAGTACTATTTCCAATAAGAGCCTTTGTCGGAGCCTTTCTTGAGATGTGGTTATCAGCTAGATCAAGATGCATAAGAGTACTATTTCCAATAAAAGCTCCCGCAAGGGCCATGGCCCCTTGATCGCCGATGTTGTTATTGCTAAGATCAAGGCGCGTAAGAGTACCATTTCCAATAAGAGCTTCTGCAAGTGCCATGGCTCCTTCATTGCCGATGTTGTTCTTGCTAAGATCAAGACGCATAAGAGTCCTATTTCCAATAAGCCCAGTCGCAAAAGCCATTGCCCCATTAGCACTGATCTGTGTATCCTTCAGACTAAGATGCATAAGAGTACTATTTCTATTAAGAGCGCCTCCAATTGCCCAAATCTGAGCATCCGTTAACCTCACAGAACAAAAAATACGCCAAGGTTTCCTGCGAATGTGAGTGACAGAGTTTGATTCAAGGAGATCAACAATCTCAGTGACCCTCCAATCGGACACTGGAGGCCTATAGTCTTCAGAGATTTGATTCGGGAAACTTTGTATTGATGAATTTATTGAACTAATCTGCAGCGTCATAAGAACATCCTTAAATTTTAGTTTGCTCTATAAAATTAAAAAAATTTAATCGCAGCGCTTAATAAAGTCAAATCATATTCGGAATTATTTTTTAATCTCTATACCCCTTCCGGTTCAAAGGCAGAGAAATGAAAATTTTAATAAATAAAAAGCACCAACTGAGGTGACGGGCGCAGTCCCGTCGCCGATGGAGGTAGAGGGAGGTCTCGAGAGGGTTCACTTCTCAATTTGTCCAAACTTAAGAACCTTGTGCTTATCAACGGTATCCATAGGAAAACCGGAAATTGCTGCATTTTTCTAACTTTTCGAGTTTGACCTGAGTTTAATAGACGATAGCCCTCCATCAACCGCGATCACATCTGCTGTTACAAAAGCGCTTTGATCGGATAAAAGCCATAAGATCGCAGCCGCTACATCTTCTGGCTCAGCAATCCGTCCAAGAGGATGAAACGCTGTAGATGCTTGAAGCGCCTGTTCATTGCTTGTAATTGCTTTGCTAAGCGGTGTTCTTGTAAGCCCTGGAGCTACAGCATTGATCCGAATTTTTTTAGAAGCATAAGATGCCGCTGCAGACCGCATAAGACCAATAATTGCTCCCTTAGCAGCGCTAATTGCCTCATGATTCACAAGCCCAATTAATCCTGCAGTTGAAGAACAAAGAACCACAGAACCATTTTCCATTAGAGGAAGAGCCTGTTTGAGAATGCAAAAAGATGAGGTTACGTTAATTCTCATTACCTCCTCAAACTCTTGTTGAGTTGTTAGATGTAAAGGCTTAAGAAAAAAAGACCCTATCAGAGAAACAACCCCGTCAAGATGCCCCTCCTTTTCAAGGATCTGCCTACACACTTGAGCCACAGAATCTTCGTTGCAGGCATCTACAACAAAATAAGGTTGAGAGAATTTGATTGAGAGTTCCTTTAACTTGTCTTCGTTTCTTCCTAACAAATAAATGACATCTCCAGTTGCTACAAGCTGTTTTGCCAAAACAGAACCGATTCCGCCTGTTGCTCCAAAAATTGCATGGACTTTTTTCATGACTCCTCAATTTATTTTATGCCCAAACAACTTCAAAATTTGGTTTTCGGCCAAATTTTAAAATTCTTTGAGCATATATTTTACATAAGCTAAATTATTTAAAAGCACAAACGCTTCTTTAAAAAAAAAGAGAAGAGAGATACTCTTTTGATTTGGAATTTGGACTGAGCCTCGGGGCTTTGGGGCATAGGATAATAAAATCATGATTGGGATTGAGGCAAATTAATGACAAAGATTTTTGTTACCGGAGCAAATGGATTTGTAGGAAAAAGACTTATCGTCGATCTGTTGAATCAAGGGCATCATATTTACGCTTTATGTCGTATTAAAGGAACTCAAGTTTTTTCTGAAGAAAAGCCCAATCTTAACTACATTTGGGGGGATTTAAGAAATCCTGAAACATTAAAAAAGATTCCTGAAGACATTGAAGCTGCCTATTATCTTGTCCATTCAATGTCCGATATTGTAGGTGATTTAGTCGATACCGAACTAGAAGTTATTTCACAGTTCATTAAAGGCGTAAAAAAAACAAAAATAAAACAAATCATCTATCTAGGAGGAATCATTAATGATGAAAATAAGCTATCCCCTCATCTTAAATCACGATTATTAGTAGAAGGGGCCATTAAGGATAGCGGTATTCCTTATACGGTTTTGCGCGCCAGCATTGTTATTGGAGCTGGCAGCGCTTCTTTTGAGATCATTAGAGATCTGTGCGAAAAGCTGCCTATTATGATCGCTCCAAAATGGATTAATTCATTATGTCAACCCATTGCAATTAGAGATGTCTTATTTTACCTCTCTGGGGTTCTTCTTAATGAACAATGCATGAATCAAATATTTGATATCGGCGGGCAGGAAGCCTTAACATTTAAAGAGGTCATGCTACGCTACGCACGTTTTCGAAAGCTTAACAGATGGATCATTCATGTTCCGGTTCTCACCCCTCGTTTATCTAGCTATTGGTTAGTTTTTATTACCTCTGTTCGTTATTCACTCTGTGCCTACCTAGTCGAAAGCATGAAAACAAACACAGTTATTCAAAAAGATGAAATTCAAAGAATTCTACCTCATCGTTGTTTGACATTTAACGAAGCCCTAGAACTCGCTTTTCAAAAAATTTCCCAAAATGAAGTTGTTTCGAGTTGGATGGATTCCTGGGAAATTCGAGGAACAAATCCAAATATTCAAAATTATGTCGAGGTTCCTAATCAAGGATGCTTAACAGATGAAAGAAAAGTCTTGATTACCGATTCCAAAGAAGCTGCAATCGAGAGGATTTGGCGCATTGGGGGAAATACTGGTTATTATGTGATGAATTGGGCTTGGCATCTGCGCGGTTTAATTGATCAAATGATCGGCGGTGTAGGCCTCAATCGAGGAAGAAGACATCCTTTCGAAATTCAAATCGGCGATTCAATTGACTTTTGGAGAGTGATTCTTGCCGATAAGGTAAAAGGGCATCTGATTCTCTATGCCGGAATGAAACTTCCCGGAGAAGCATGGCTTCAATTCAATACCGAGCAAAAAAACGGTAAATGTTTTCTCATTCAAACAGCAACTTTTAGACCAAAAGGAATTTTAGGCCGCCTGTATTGGTATGCTCTCATTCCCTTTCATCTTTTTATTTTTCAAAGAATGGCAAAAGCTTTAGCTGGAAAAAGGAAGTAAATGAAACAAAAACATATAAAAATTTCATTAGCCATTTTTTTGATTGCATGTCTTGGAATAGGAGTAATTGGCAATTTTTGGACGAATGAAAGTGTTTCAACATGGTATCCAACATTAGAAAAACCATCTGGCACCCCTCCGGATTGGGTCTTTGGCCCGGTTTGGACGCTTCTTTACACCATGATTGCAATTTCTGGGTGGTTAATTTACACATCTAAAAAATCGCATCAACGCTCCTGTGCTTTAAGATTTTACACAGTTCAATTAATTCTTAACCTCATCTGGTCATTTCTTTTTTTCTTCTTGCAAAGCCCTTTTTTAGGATTAATTGATATTATTATGCTCTGTTTATTTATTTTTTTAACAATCCTCAAGTCTTGGCCCTTAAGCAGACTCGCAAGTCTATTACTGATCCCTTATTTTATTTGGGTTCTATACGCCACATTCCTCAATACCGGAATTTGGTTGTTAAACACATCCATCTAACAATTAACATAAAAACTTATAAATAATAACGATGGTTATATACTGCGTCCACTTCAAAGTTAGAGAAATTTCTGCCTCAGCATCTTCACT
>CAYWSY010000030.1:0-19760 GCA_964461105.1 uncultured bacterium | reverse complement strand
AACTATCTTAAAGTTCGCTTTTTTATTCAACACATATAAATTTACTATCTTACAACCGCGGGAGCTTTCGCGCCGCCCAAACTCAAACTTTTGAAGTTGTTTGGGTGTAAATTTCGTTTACAATAATCCAAAAAGTATCTTAGGATTCGGTACGAGTCATTTGATTTCCGGATGCGTATATTGATACTGAGGTTTTTAGGATGATTGGATTTCGGAAACGGATTTGTTTTGATGTCGCTTTGCGAGCATCTATGTGTTCACTGATCTACTCGAACGTCGTATATAGCGTCGATTTCAATGAAACCTTTCTTGCAGATGCGCAACCTTCTGTTCAAGAAAATTTGGCTGAAACGGGCCATCAGGTCAATTTTAATAACATTTCGATCATTGAATTGATTCGCTTTGTCAGCAAGATCACCAACTTGAATTTTATCTTTGAAGAAGGGGATCTCCAATTTGCGGTGACTCTCGTCTCTGAAGAACCGATTTCTTCTCAAAACATCATGTCCGCATTAGCGCAAATATTGCGCGTACATCAGATGAATTTGCTTGAGCAGGATAATAACGTCTTGATCGTCAGACAGGGCGCCAATGTCAATCAGATCCCCACCATTGTCTCAGGTGATCTTCCCGAGTCTGCTGCAGGAAACGCGGCTCTTGTCACGCGCGTCTTCCGTATTAAAAATGCCAATATCAATTCGATTGCAAGCGTCATCCGTCCGATGACCTCGCTTGGAGCTCTTGTCGAGATTTCGAATGAAACGCGACAATTGATTGTGACAGACATCACAACAAATGTAGATAAAATTGCAGATCTCTTAACAAGTCTTGATGCGCCCCATACTCCTTTAGATATGGAGTCGTATGCATGCCAAAATATCTCTCCAGCTGAACTGATCGTTCTGACGCAGATGATCATTTCCCCCTTTTCTGAAGGCAATCCCGTCATTTTTGTGCCGCAAGCAGATACTAATACGATCTTCATTGTGTCAACGCCTTATCTGATCGAAAGAGCGATTATTATCATGGAAGATCTCGACATCCCTCCAAAGGAGACAAAAATCGGTCAGCGCGAAGCTTTGGAAAAACATGTATACATCTATCAAGCGATTAACCGCACCCCCGATCAGCTTGTCAGCGGACTTGATCAAATTGAAGGGCAGCTTAGCGCTGCTGGTCCAGGAAATGCGGCCCTTCAAGATGCGATCAATGGAGTGAAGGTAGTCGAAAATTCCAGCTCGCTCATGTTTCTTGTAGATGAAGAGACAAAAGTAAGGTTGCAAGACCTCTTGTCATCATTGGATACTCAGGCTGCCCCCTCCTCAGCAAAAACCTCGATATACATCTACAAAATCCAGAGTGCGAATGAAGAGCAAATTGAGCTGTCATTGAACCAAACCGCAAATCAAATTGAGCGAACGGCAAATCCTGATCAAGACCTCATTGATGCGATTAACAGCATGCGGTGGATTAAAGAGACCAACTCCCTTGTTTTTACAGGAACCGATGGAGCCTTATCGTATCTGAAGACAATTCTCCCGACCTTTGATGTCAGTCCTTCTCATTCTAAAGCAGAATTGACGCAAGCAGAAGCCAAAAGCCATTTTTTACTCTATTCGCCTCAATACCTTGCAGGCCCTGATATCCAGAAACAGATGGAAGGGATTATCTCAAACTTAAGAGAATCTGGATTGGCAGACCCCTCGATGCTTCAAGCGCTTGACTCGATGAAATGGGAATCATCGAGTAATACACTCATCTTCACAGGAGACCCCAAATCGCTCGATAAGATCCGTACAATCATCAGCAATATCGATGTTCAGGGCACGTACGCGAAAGGAACACAGGGGGCGAAGGGTTTTTATCTCTATAAGCTTGAAAATAACAAAGGGGATACAGTCATCCATGAGCTCGATGCTCTCTCTACGAAGATTCCGCTCGATACGATCAAAAATCAAAACGTCGTTGACGCGATTAAGAAAGTCGAATGGGTCAAATCGACAAACTCCCTGTTGATTACCGGTCAAGCAGATGCGATAGAAGAGATTAAAACGCTCATTGCAGAATTTGATGTTCCTACAGGCGCTTCGACAATGGGCCTTAAGAGCAACTTCATCATCTACAAGCCTCAATACATCTCTGCCCTCCAATTACAAGGCGCTTTAAAAGACACATCCCAAGATCTCATTGATTCAGGATTGTCCGATCCAGAAATGATGCAAGCGCTCACTTCGATGCGCTATGTTGCTGCAACCGATTCCATTATTTTTACAGGCTCTCCAAGTGCATTAGACAAGGTCAAATCGCTTGTCGCGCATATCGATTCCCCTGGTGGAGCCGCTGCCATCCAACATATTGGAAAGACCACTTTTATCATCTATAAAATCGAGTACGTGACTCCAGATCAGTTGATTGCTTCGTTAAAAAACTTTGCGCTTCAACTCCCTGCAACAACACCAATTGATAAAGAATTAATTCAATCGATCAATACGTTGCGCTTCATCAAAGAGACAAACTCCCTTCTCTTTACAGGATCGGATGAAACCCTTGAGCGGGTAGGTCTCCTTGTTCAAAAGTTTGATAACGCCGCGCTCGCTCCTCAAGAGGCATCCGTACGGGCTCCATCGACTTATGTGATCTATAATCCGCGTTATCTTACAGGGGATGATTTAATTCAGGTCCTCTCTGATTTTGAGCAAAATCTGATCCATGCGGGGATTCGCGACGAAGGACTCTTTGATTCGATCAATAATCTTAAATGGATCGATCAAACCAATTCTCTTTTAATTTCAGGAGATGCAGACTCGATTGATAAGGTGCAAGACCTCTTAAAGCGGTTTGATGTGCCGGGCAAAGAATCAATGGCGACCATTGAATCGATTGATGACGTCAGCTTCCTTGTTTACAAGCTCCAGTATCACGCAGGCAGCGACATTCAAGTCGCCCTACGGCAGATTGCGGGCAATTTAAAAAAATCACCTAATACAACATCTACAGATACCGTTTCAAGCGATGCATTGACGTCGGCGGTCGAATCAGTTCAGTGGATTGAAGTGACCAATTCGCTGCTCGCATCAGGTCAACCCGATGTGCTTGTGAAGTTAAAAGACCTCATTGAAAATCTCGATGTCCCATTGAAACAGGTGTTTATTGAAGTCCTTGTAATTAACACCACATTAACCAACGCGCAACAGATCGGACTCTCTTGGGGAGGTCACGCGCAATTTTTAAATAAATTCGCCGCAGGAACGGGTAATTTCCCCTCTTCTGCGACAGGATCAAGTGGCCTTGCACCAGCAGGTTTTGCAACAGGCCTGTCCGCTTTGAATGCAACTACGACCCCCACTGGAGGCGGAAGTAGCCCAGCAGTTCCCTTTGCATCCGCCTTTGATTTAGGCGTGGTAGGCGATATCATTATGAACAAGGGCAGATCCTTTATCTCGCTTGGATCTCTGATTACAGCCCTGCAAACGGATGCGACATCGACGATTGTGATGAACCCAAAAATTATTGCCCAGGATAACAAGCAATCGAATTTGTTTGTCGGATCGAACTTGCCCTTTACAGGGGCCACTGTGACAACAGTCGGAGCCAACACCCAGACAACAGGGAACATTGAATATCGGGATATTGGGGTGAGCTTAACGATAACGCCGATTCTTGGAGATAATGATATTGTTTCTCTTACAATCACCTACGATCAGACAGCGGAGATTGGGAACACAACCAATACGACAACCTTGCAGCTCAATGGAATTCCAACATCCCATACGCATATGGACACGCAAGTCCATGTCCCCAATGAGCATTTTGTGTGTTTAAGCGGCATGATTGCTGACAATAAAAATAACTTTCGCACGGGAATCCCTTGCCTTGGAGGATTGCCAGTTATCGGCCTACTCTTTAGTGAAAATGACCGCAGTGATGCGAAGAGTAATATTGTCATTTTCATGCGGCCACAGATCATCAAATCGTATGCAGATTATAAGAAAGTGACGGAGCATCAAGAATGGCTCTTTAAAGATCAGGCGCGGGTCCGCGTTCTCAAAGAACAATTTGACGAGGGGATCGATATGGTTAAGACCCCTGAGAATGAATAGACCCTTGCTGAACTAACCCTAAATCGCTATACTCCTCCCTACCATCCTGGGGTTTTTAAGTAGGGAGGAACATGAGACATATTTGCCGGTGTATTGTGGGTGTAGCCCTTCTTTCTCTACCCGCCTGCCAGCGCGTTTCCGATCAGATTGAGCCGACCATTCAATATGCCGCGCAGGACAAGTACCTGCAATCCCTGCCGTCCCCCTTCCCGCCATTGACCTCTCAAGAAAAAAGCGAGGATTGGGGCAAGGAATACCAGATTGGAATGGCTTTTGCCCATCAGCTTGATCTGTATCAAGCGATCACGGCATTTAAGCGCGCAGAGATTCTGATCCCTGAAGAGAAGCGCGCACGCGCGTTAGAAATTCAGTATGAAATTATTTTGTGTTACTATCTTGGGAAAAAATATTCGGATGTGATCTACGCCTTTGATCACAGTCCGCTTCGGCACGTCGATACCAGTTTTGTTGCCCTACATGACATGCTCCTTATCCTTTATGATAGCTATCTTCAGAACCACCAGGAGAGGGAAGCTCAGAAAACATTGCAGCTGATTGAGGCCTATTTTCCAGAAGAGGCTCAAAAAGTGGGGATGTCCACAGCTCTCATTGCAGGAGAGATCCCTTTAGCGCGAACCTATGTAGAGCACTTTCCTCAATTTCAATATGTAGATAGCTTTCTCGATGATTATGAGAGAGACAAAAAATCGGTCGGCAAGACACAGTTTCTCAATGCAGTGCTCCCGGGAGCTGGCTATCTGTATCTCGGTCAACCCCAATCAGCGATGACAGCCCTTCTCCTCAATGGTCTTTTTATTGCCGCAGCAGCCCAATTTTTCCACCATGGAAATGTGGCAGCAGGGATCATCTTTACCAGCTTTGAAGCGGGGTGGTATTTCGGTGGGATCTATGGCGGAGGCCTTGAAGCGAAGTATTATAATGAAAGGCTCTATGAACAAAGAGCTACACCGATGATGAACCAAAATGGGCTTTTCCCTGTTCTGATGTTAAATTATGCGTTTTAAATGGTACGTTGCACTACTTTGTCTGGTTTTTCCTCTTTTAGCCCATGCCCTTCCCGGCTATTTTCCCCCATGGGGAAGCGATGCGGATTTAACCTATAAGCACAAGGAAGCTCCCCCTCCAACTTCCTCTTCAGTGTTTGTGAAAGCAGCTGAGAGTGTGATCTCATTTCACCAACAAGTGCTCTCTCCCGTCGATGGCCCGCGAAGCCATTTCGTTCCCTCCTCATCGCAATACATGCGTCTTGCAATGCGCAAACACGGCTTTCTTCAAGGCTTTTTTCTAGGCTGTGATCGGCTATTGCGCGAGAACGACGCAAAGTGGGTCTACCGAACCATTGAAGTTGATGGGAAGGTGATGAAGTATGATCCTGTGCCGTAAAATGCTTAGAATAAGTGATTTGAAAAAATTAATCACGTTTTATGTTGGAAAAACGTGGCTACCTACCACGTTTTTTCAACGTAAAACGTGGTAGGTAGCCACGTTTTGCTAACGAATGCTTGCTTTTTGCCCTAAGTTGGGGTATCTTTAAGATATGAAGCGAGATATTTATAAATCCCTTGAAGAATGGAAGCTTTCTGTCCGCCGTAAGCCTTTGGTTTTAAACGGCGCCAGGCAGGTTGGAAAGACTTATGCCTTAAAGCATTTCGGCAAAACAGCCTATGAGGGACTCGCATATCTTAACTTTGAGAAAGATGAAAAACTAGCTCAGTATTTTGATGGGACGCTGGATCCAAAGCAGCTCATTCAAATTTTGGGTATCCACACGGAAGTTGAGATTGTTCCTCACAAAACGTTGATTGTTTTCGATGAAATTCAAGAGTGTCCAAAAGCGCTCAATAGTCTGAAGTATTTTTGCGAAGAAGCAAATGAATACCATGTGATTGCTGCAGGTTCCCTATGGGGCGTTAAAACTAAGGGTGAAAAGGGATTCCCTGTGGGAAAGGTCAACTTCTTGCACATGTATCCTTTAACCTTCTTTGAATTCTTGACGGCTTTGGGTCAAGATCAAACGCGCAGTTTTCTTGAGGAATATCATAGTGAGGAGCCCATTCCAAATCCGCTGCATGAGAAATTGCTTCAACTATTGAGGCTTTATTTTTTCATTGGGGGAATGCCGGAAGCTGTGAATGAGTATGCACACACTGAAAATGTGAATGGTGTTAGGGAAATTCAATTGGAAATTTTGAGTGCATATGAAAAGGACTTTGCCAAACACGCTCCACCGACAGAGATCATGAAGATTACAACGGTTTGGAAACAGGTGCACCGTCAGCTTGCAAAGGAGAACAAAAAATTTATTTTTGCCGCCATTCGGAAAAGTGCTCGCGGTAGAGATTATGAAGATGCAATTCAGTGGCTATCCGATGCAGGGCTCATTCATAAAAGCTATTTGGTAGAGTCTCCGAAGTTTCCTTTGAGTGGATATGCAGATAATAATACATTTAAGATCTTTTTGGCGGATGTGGGGTTGCTTGGCGCACAGAGCAATCTTTCTCCTCAAGTCATCATCGATGGAGATCGTTTATTTACTGAGTTTAAAGGGGCCTTAACTGAAAATTTTTTTGCGCAAGAATGTATCGCGCATCAACAGAAAGGATTGTATTATTGGACGAGTGAAGGGATTGCCGAAGTGGATTTTTTGATTGAGAAAGACCATGAGATTTATCCGGTCGAAGTGAAAGCTGGTTCTAATCAACGAAAAAAAAGCTTGCTCGTATACAACCAGAAATATGCTCCAACTAAGCTGATTCGGTTTTCGACGATGAATTTGAAACATGATGGGATTGTCTGTAATTATCCGCTTTATCTGTTCTGGTTATAATTACGCAATCCGCTGGATCGCGAGCAGCGCTTTAGGAAAGCCCATCAGATTAAAGTAAGAATGGGAAGAGACTTTTTTTAGGATCATTTCCGCTTGTTTCTGTGCAGAGAGAAGCGCGTAGTCTTTGATCGCGCTTACAAGCAGCTGTTCGAACGGTTGGTGATCAAGTACAGAAGCTGCAACAGGTGGCGCAAAGGAATGCAGAATGAGCAGATCCCCTTGATTCCAGTTATCTTTGGACTCGGAAAAGATGGAAGTGGAATCAGCCCCAAGTAGAGCGTTATTGCATGTAAGAGGCCGCGGGGAGTGGCTCCCTTCGGGAAGATGCCAGAGTGCATTAAGTCCACAAGAGAGGTAGGTCAGCTGATCGTTTACAGGATCAAGAAGAAGGAGATTAAGTCCGAATTCTTGTGAGAAGGTGTCGTGAGTGAGTAGACGGTTGAGCTCATCGACAAACGGGATGGCTTTAAAGGGTTTTGATGTGTCGCAAAGAAGCGCGCGGATCATTCCTCGCAATGAGCCGATATAAACGGCGCCATCAAGGGTGGAAACTGAGGTAGCGGCCATGAGGATTAACAAGGTGTTATTCGGGAGCCTAAAGAAATCGGTGTAGAGGCCCACTTGTTGAGAGGTGCGGAACTTAGCGATGCCGATTTCAATCTCGCGCCATCTAGGGGCGGCGACAGGAGAGAGGCTCGTTGAGGCTTTTTGAAGCGATTCATGGATCTCTTTAATCTGATCGCTGCCGGTGCGCTCCTTTTCCATTTCTCCAGAAGTGAGGTATTGAGAGATGTCGTGGATGAAAGCTGTGATATCTTGATAGCGCTCAGTTATTGAAACCGCTAAAGCTTTTGCAACGATTTTGCGCAAGCCTTTAGGAAGCAGGGAAAGGTTGACCATTCCATAGCTGATTTTTCCGATGATCAGCTCGTATAAGATGATCCCAAGAGAATAGATGTCAGAGGCGAATGAGGCTAGAGAGGGATTCTCTTTTTGTTCGGGACTCATGTAGTTTGGGGTTCCAATCAAACGATTCGTTTCGTTGATGGAGGGAGATTTCTTTTCATCGTGCAGCTGCGCGATGCCGAAGTCAATCACTTTGATCTCTCCTTCAGCATCGATCATGATATTTTCAGGTTTTAGATCGCGATGGATGACACCATGAGAATGGAGGTGAAGCAGTGCGTAGGAAGTCTGAAGGATGATTTCCAGAGCTCTTCTCATCGAAAGGGTTTGCTGCATGATGAACAGGCGCATCGAAAGACCACGGATGAATTCCATGGCGATATAAAGCCCCTTTTCCCATTCCCCTTGCCCGTAGAGTTTAACGATGTTGGGGTGATTGGTCATTTCGATAATCTGAGCTTCCTGTAAAAAGCGCTCGACCGATTCGGGATGATTGACGTAGTCAGGGGACAAGACTTTAAGGGCAATTGGTTGCTTGGTTTCAGGGTGGATGCCTAAGTAGAGAAGACTCATCCCTCCCTTGTTCAATAAACTCTCAATTTTGTAAGGGCCGATGAATTCAGGAAGAGGAGATTTATCCAATCCGGAAATCAAGTCGGGTTGAGTCGATTGTTTATAGAACGATTCTTTACCCATACGAAACTAGTGTCCGATGTGGAGGATTTTAACGCCAAGCATCTCGCCAATTTTTACAAGTTCTCCGCGCGCAACGCGTTTTCCATTGATGACAAGGTGAACTCCCTGTTCAGGATGGACAGGAAGTTCAATGAGGTTGCCAATGGTCATTTCAAGCACTTTTTCCACATTCATCTTAATGCGGGCCACTTCTACGGTGATCGTTAAAGGGATTTGGGCTGTAGCAACAGCGGATTCAGAAAGTTCCTCAGAAGGGGTGGATTCTGCCCAAAGAGGAGCTGGAGATGTACTTGAAGCTTCTTCTTCCGGTTCTTCTTCATAGTCTTCTTCATCAGCTTCAGGCTCTTCTTCCTCTTCGTCGAAATCTTCTTCTTCCTCTTCCTCCTCTTCTTCATCGTCTAGATCTTCCTCTTCATCTAGATCCTCTTCTTCGCTTAAGTCTTCATCTTCAAAGTCTTCAAAATCTTCGTTTTCATCATCAGAATTGTGATCCATGGTGTTTTCTTCCTCGTGGTAATAAGCGTAATCGACAATTTTTAAGTGATTTTCTTTGATCCGTGCACGGAATAAAGGGGTTTGTTCCAGCACAACGGTGACAGTCCCTTTGTGAGCTTCCGGATCGTAGGTGCAGCGCTCTAAGATCAGAACATCTCCAACAAGAACCTTTGACCACTCACTTAATTTAAGACGCGCATGGCCGATCTCGAGCTTTAAGGGAACATCGACCTCTTTAGCAAGGGAAGAGGCTCTAAGCGGGGTCTGTGGTGTGCTGAAGTGGGCTTTAAATGCATGGATCCATTGGGGAGGACAGACCAATCTGCCCCAAAGGGAGAGCTTGGGATGTTTGAGAGCCACATCGATGCACAGACAAGCAGTTGTAGGGAGTTCTTCTTGAGAAGCGATCGTTAATGCAAGATCGTCCAGAGGGTGCAGCTCGTCGAGAGCTTGGAGCGCATTTAATGTAAGGTAGCGATAAAACCCTTCTTGATATTTTGGGGATGAAAATCCTTTGACCCCATTCTGGGTGCTCAACATGAGTTGTGTGAGTTTCGAGACATCTGCCTGAGGGATGAACCAGTGGAATGTTCCGGCCAGGGGAGTCAGTGCAAGCGGGGTGTGATAAGGAGATTCGCCCAAACCTGAAAGAAGCTCTCTCGCATCGCGTATTTCTGTTGTTTTAAGTGAAATGGCAAGCTCAGGAAGTTGTAATAAATTTCCCAGTTGGGCACTGCAGGCTTCCCAAGGAAAGGGGGGGGAATAGCCCCATAGGGGAATCTCCTTGAGCGAGGCGAGGGTGTTTTCAACTTGGGTGATCCAAGAAAGGGGGGCTTGTGTCATTGCTGAGCCTCCCGGTCGTTACTTTCATCTTCTTGTGAGACAGATTCTTTTCTGTGAAATAAGGGGCGGTCGCTCTCTTGAATATGTGTGGAGATGCGGCCAATGGAAAAATTGAAGTTCCCTTTTTCGAAGAAGGCAAGCAGATCCGCTTTGTGAGGCTCGAGAAGAGCTAAGGCAGCGGGCGATGTGGCAATTTCGATATTAAATGCCTTTGGAGCTGTGCTGAATTCTTTAATGCTGATGTGTGTTCCGTAAAAAGGGGAGGCAGAGAATTGGGGCGCATCGAGGAAAATGCTCGTTTCAGTTTCTAAAGAGGAGCAGGCTAAGATGATCGTCCCTGCCATTTTTTCAAAAAGAGCTTCGATCTCAGCAGAAATCGCAACAGCGTGTAGCGCGCTTGACGTGATCGATTCGCTGACAGCATCGATCATGAGTGCTGAAGGAGGGGGTGCTGCAGAGAGTAGAGGTTGGTAAGGGAAGGAAGCTGATTCTGATTCAGAATCGACTTTTTTCTTATCTTCCCGTTTTTTTTCATGTGCAGGGGTCTCTTTATAAACTTTTTTAAATTTTTCAGGAGAGTTGCGCTCACGATTGACCTCGCGGGTCTTTTCGATTTGGGGAGCTTCCTTGATGCTAAATGACATGGTTCACGCCTTATTCTGGTTGGTCGTCGGTATCGCCCGAAATTTTTTCTTTTCTCTTAAAGAGCGGTTTTTCCTCCAAAAGGCTTGTATCCAGACGGTTGACCCGGAAGGCATACTGACCATGCTGAAATGCGGCCATCAGGTCATTGGTATTCCCCTGAAAGGCAGCTACTGCAGCTGGTGTTCCTTTAATTTGGATATTAAACGCTTTAGGAGCTGTGCTGAATTCCTGGATTATAATTTGAGTGCCATAAAAAACAGAAGAGGCAAATTGAGGAGCATTCAAAGTGATCGAAGTTTCGGTAAGCCCCTCGCTTGTCATGACAGTCATCACGCCGGCCATTTTCTCAAAAAGATCGATGATTTCGGGCCTCATCGTCATGTAGGAGGGAAGAGGTGTTTCCACTGGAGCTATCCCTCCTTCTAAGGGCATGGGCATTTCAGAGGGAATGACCGTTCCTGTTGGGGTAGTTCCCCCTTCTAGCTTGCGCTCATTTTTTTGATCTGGTTCTAATGAAGCGCCCGTGGTTGAGAGGGTTGGGGTTACAGGAACAATTCCTTGTGCTTCTTCTGCTTCCTCTTCGATTTTTTCTTGTGTGACTTGAGCTGGTGGCGTTAGTGGTTTGGTTGGAATGGCTCCTTTGAGCAGGGGAGCGATTTCTCCCGCCTTTTCATCCTGGTGTTCGGGGACTCCAATAACTCCCTTTTGCGCAGGAGCTGGGTCGGGAGTTGTATGTGTTTGGGTCGGGGTTTTGGAGGCAGTGGTCGGTGTGGTCAAAGTGGGCTTTTGCGTTTGAGCGGATTGAGGAGTAGAGGGAGTTGCTGCTGTAGGCTGTTGGGAGCTCTGCTGAGGTTGCGCGGACGGCTGAGGTTCTGGAAGTTCTGCGCGTTTAGGCTCGGGAGTTTGGACTTGAGGGATGTCGGGAGTTGTTGGTGGAGGTGCTGAAGGGAGCTGCGATTCAGGCTGCGCGGACGGTGGACTTTCTACAATTTCTGCAGTCTCACCCCACATCCCTGAATGATCTTCAATCTCTTCGGAGGAAGGGGGCGTGTATGCAGGCGGCTTTTCGACAAAGGCGGCCATGGGATTCGGCTCAGTTGGTCTTGCAGATTCGAGTGGGGAAATTTTCCCTTCTCCCGCTTGCAGTTCACTTGGGCTGATGCTTTTTTTAGACGCTTCCAATGAAAAGGGGGAGGGCAATGACCCTTCAGAAGGGGGGGCTGCGGTCACTTCTTCTTCCCCTTCAATTCCTTCCTCTTGTTTGCTTTTCTTCTTTTTTTTAGCTTCTTGGTCAGCATCTGATTCAGTGACTTTGGTCACCTTTGGTTCCATCTCTTTTTTGAATTTATCATCGGGAACTGAGCGATCTTGCCGTCTTACATGATCCGGTCCTCCGGCGGGTCCTTCAATCTGGTTGATTTCTGGCATAGAGCTACCTGCTGTTATCTTTTTTCAGCCGTTTTTGACGCGCATGGCTAACCGATCCCATCTCATCTGTCTCAACCGTTTCTTTCTGCTCTAAGATTGCTTTCATCTCTTTTTCCCACTCTTGCTTATGAAGACGGAGTTTTTCAACATCTTGGTGTTTTTTTAAGTAGTCTTGTCTTGCCGTTTCAACTGCGGCTTCTGCAAGTTCAACTTTCTTGACTTGCTCTCGGACCTTTTGCTCATGGACAGCCAATTTTTCGTCGACCACTTTCAAATAATACTTCATTTGTTGGATTTTGTCAGTGGTGGTCCCCTGATCGAGTTCCTCTCTCAGTTGAGTTAACTTCGCAATGCGATGCTCTTTGACTTTGTCCCGCTCTTTTTCGACTTGGGATAACTTCTCTTTTTCCTTGATGAGGGCAAGTTTTTTTTCTTTTAACACTTTTTCAGCTTCATCAAGTTTTTTTTGCTTAATAAAACTGAGCTGTTCGAGGGGATACTTGCCTTTTTTATGCACTAAGGATGACCCTCTCTCTTTTAGCGGAAGAGCGCTCGCAGCATCTGCAAGGTTTCTTCAAAACTCGATTTTTCGTCCACTCGCTGTTTTAGGAAGTTGTTCACTTTATCGACATATTTAATTGCAAAATCGGCAGCTTTATCAGAGCCTGGCTTATATTCTCCGATCCGAATTAAGAGTTCATTTTTCTTGTAGTTGGCCAACACCTCGCGGATTTTTCCAATCAGCTGCAGATGCTCTTTATCGACCACATGAGAGAGAATCCGGCTAATGGAACTCAAGACATCAATTGCAGGGTAGTGGTATTGCCGTGCAAGCTCGGAGGAGAGGATAATGTGACCGTCGAGAATGGAGCGCACTTCATCGGAGACAGGCTCGTTTAAATCATCTCCGGCAACAAGCACTGTGTAAAATGCTGTAATTGATCCGTGCTCTGAATTGCCCGAGCGCTCAAGGAGTCTTGGGAGGGTCGCAAAGACAGATGGGGTATAACCTGCGCGTGCGGGAGGCTCGCCTGCGGCAAGACCAATCTCACGAAGAGCTCGTGCATAGCGGGTTACCGAGTCCATCATTAAGATGACTGTTTTGCCCTGATTGCGGAAATATTCGGCAATCGCAGTCCCTACATAGGCGGCATTCAAGCGCAGTTGGGCTGCTTGATCAGATGTAGAGACGATGATCACCGATCTTGCCATCCCTTCTTCACCTAAGTCATTTTCTAGAAATTCGCGCACCTCGCGCCCCCGCTCTCCGATCAATGAGATCACATTGACATCTGCGCGCGCATTGCGTGCGATCATCCCGAGAAGGGTTGATTTACCGCCGCCCGCTGCAGCGAAGATCCCCACGCGCTGTCCTTTCCCGCACGTGAGAACCCCATCGATACAGCGCACTCCAACGGAGATGGGCTCTGTAATGAGTTTGCGCTTTAAAGGATCAGGAGGAGGGTTGATGACGGAAAAACTCTCTTCGAGAACAAGAGGTCCTTTCGTATCCGCGTCTAGAGGTTGTCCAAGGCCATTGAGAACTCTTCCAAGTAAGCCAGGGCCCACTTTGATGTGTAGCGGCAGTCTTAAAGGGATCACTTCAGATGAGGGGCCAATCCCATGCATTTCGCCAAGAGGAGAGAGGAACACTTCATCGCGCGTAAAGCCCACCACTTCTGACATCAGTGGCTCACCATCCCGCTTAATCATGCACACTTCGCCCATTTTGACATAAGGAACGACCGCTTTGATCAACATCCCGACAATTTCAGTGATCCGGCCGTGAACCGTTGTCAGTTCGATGTCATCGAGATGGGTGATTAGATTTTCAAAATTAGGAGGCTTTTCCATACATTATCTCGACTTTGAAGGGGATTGAGGAGCGGGGACAGAGCCTCCCATAAGAGCTAAAAAAAGAGCTAAATCCATGTATGTTCCCCTCTTGATTACGCGTGTTAAAGTTGGACACCCATCAATGTTTTGATGTCCTGTACGGCATTTGAAAGCAGCACAGAGCTAAATTCGAGTTGTTGCTGAGCCTTGTTCATTTTAATCTGAATCATCAGGAAGTCGCCTGCAGATAAATTTTGCCCCTTATCTTTCAGAGCGGTCAGTTGCTGCTGAGCAGAGGTCAGTTGAGCCTGACCATCGGAGAGATAGCCAATGAATTTAGCAAAAGGACCTGAGAGTTGTGTTTGCTCTGGTGCGTCTGGGACGTTAGCTCCCATTTTAGCATTCGCAATGCGCAAGTTAGCATTTGCATCAGTAAGCTTATTTTTTAGCAGATATTTTTGAGAGTTTTTCAGTTTCAGATTGGGATAGGAGAGTTGAGAGTTGAGGTCTCCCATCGTGCTTTGAGCTGTATTGACTTGAGCTACCAACGTGTCGAGTGTGGGAGCCTGTGCAAGTGGCGGCTGTCCATGGGCCAGATCAAAAGGGGAGATCATCGCCGTTTTCCCCGATTGCGTCATGGGAGATGCTTTGTCCCCTTGCATAAAGGACGCAAAGGATTGGGTTGGAACGCCTGTATGTTCCGGTTCATTGCCAATAGAGCGCGTTGGGATAATCTTGTCTGCAGAGGAGATATCTGAAGGAAGAGGGGAATCATTAGCCATAACTATACTCTCGCTTTAAAAATGCTTGGGGCCGCTTTCGTGCTAGTAGTCCCGGCACCATACTCAAGAGATATCACATAGCCAGTTATTGCGCTAGCTTCAAGAAGTTTATGCTTAATTTAATAGAAAATAACAGGATATTAGGATGGACAGGATAAGACTAAATTTATCCTGTCCATCCTAATATCCTGTTATTTATACCGAATTCAAATCCTGAGGCTCCTCCTTATCAAAAAGCCGATCCTTCAGGTTATTTCGGTATAGAAACTACTTCGTCTTAGGCGCCACTTGAGCAGGAGAAGGGGCTTTTTTAACAAATTTTGTAACGAAGTCGAGTGCGGTAGCGGCGAGGTTTTTGACCATCGGTTCTTGCGCATTCTTCGCGGCCTCTTCTAACATCTTTTCCCCTTTGGCACCTTCTGCAGGATTGAGTGAAAGGCTGATGGCGAGAAACGCTTTTGCTGTTTCATGATTGGGATCAATGGCGAGCACCTCTTCAAAGACTTTAACTGCTTGTTTCAGCTCAAGTTTTACAAGGTGGATATATCCCATGCCGACTTTTGGAAGAAGGTTCGACGGATCGAGAAGCGATGCAGCGTTAAAGAGCTTAACCGCTGAGTCTTCATCTGTTTGGTTGACAGCGATGAACCCTGCTTCCACCATGAGGATGTAGTCTTGTTTGAATTTTTGGAGCTGTCCCATGTTCTAGCCTTTGTAAAAAGATGTTTAGGTTCAGGGGTTGTTTTAAGATGTTTTCTGGTTTCGAATCATCAAGCTGATCACCGATTGAATCTGGCTGACCAAGTTAGAAATCGAATCTCCGATTTGAGTCACTTGGCTCATGGAGAATTGCAGCATCAAGAATTTACCAGGTGTTGCAGTTGAAATATTACTTGCAACTGAACGCACCTCTGCAATCACCGTACTTTGGAGTTGTTGATAAGCCTTAATCAGAGTGCTAAATGAGATCGTACAAGCATACGATTTTTCTTGAAAATAATACGGAGGTGTGTTGGCCATAATTCACGTCCTTGAGCGTTTGGGTTATCCTAAAACCTAAGATAACGAGTTATTCATTTTTTGTTTGCGATACGATTGAGTACTTTTTTTAGGGCAGCGTAGCCATGCAATAAAATTCCGAGCTGATCAAAATCTTCAGAACCGGCCCCTTGGCGCAAAGCGTTTTTTACTTCACCCATTTTTTCATCAACAGATTTTTGCAAATCTTTGAGCTTAGTCGGCTGCTCTTTGAAATCCTTTTCTAAATCGTATTCTGGGAGCGCTCTTGTTTTCTTTTCTAACCCGAACATGGTGATCTCTCCTCGTGGTTATTGCAGATTGTAGCCAATTCTAAATTTTATTCCATCTTTTTCGAGCAAAATCATATTTGGAAGAATATTTGTGATCATCATCCCATCAACGAGATCTCCAACGCTGAAGATTTTGCCATTGATGACAATAAACATATCGACATTGTCTTGTTTGGAGTAGCCAGTCACTGTGTAATTCTGAGAGATGTCGATTCGCGAGGTTTCTGCCGTTGTGTAAACGACATAGTTTCTAACGGAACGGATGCCGGGAAGAGATTTAAAGAGCTCAACGGTTCCCGTGTAGCTTGCCACTTGTTTGTTGTCTACTCTGCCAGCTAATACAAGCTCTCCGTTATTCAACTGATAGGTAACGCCGCTAAATCCTTTTTCAGCGATGATGCTTTGGATTTGTGTGGACAGGTTGCCTTCAACGACCACTCGATTGTCGAGTTTATCGAGATAGGGGAAGTTAATATTAACATAGTCAACTAAGGCTTGCGCTTGGTCATTGGTTTCTAGATACCCTTTCATCACAAACTTGCCAGGAGCTGTTGCAGAAAAAGCGATCCCTTGCCAATCGGGATTGGTCATGAGAAGCGCGTTCATGTTTTGCCAGACATACTCATCAATAATGACATTGTCATCGACAGATTGAACAAAGGGGAGGTTTTTCACTTTGTACATGAGTTCTTGTTTGTCAACACTTGTCAGAACGTGCCCTACAAGGAACAACTTTCCATTGGCGGGATTGAAAGAAAATTGGATATCTTCAAATCCTTTCAGTGTGTCTCGAACGTCTTCCGCTTCATTTTTAGTAACAACGGTGATCGTCTGTGTTTTGAACAGCGCCATCATCGAAGCGATCGCAATGATCACGAGGAGGGCGAGCAATCCTGCAATTGCCATATGACGCGGTGAGATCACCATTTCTCTCCAGTCGCGCTTGATGACAAGTTCTTCTCCAACAGCCCCCGCCTCTTCTTCTTGAGGCTCTTCTATTCCAGTGGGGACAGCATGTGGAGAGACGATGGTTTCGTGAACTTGTTCTCGATCGATCATCAAAAAGGAGGAGGTTCCCAGGGCGACGAGATCCTGTGTGGCTAAAGGGTGTCTATCTGTGATCAAACGGCCATTGACAAGAACCCCATTGCGGCTGCCAAGGTCCTCAATGGTAACGCGATTCTCTTCATCAACGACAAGACGCGCATGTTGACGTGAGACGCTCAAATCTTGAAAGACAATATCGCAGAGACTGGGATCCTTTCCAAGGATATAGGTTGAAGTTGGGACCATTCCGAATTCTGCGCCTGCGTTGGGGCCAGAGACTACTTTAAGCAGAAAGCGCGCTTCGCTGCTCGCCTCAATATTGACCGAAGACAAATCTTCCGTATCTTCGACGAATTCAGGGGAGGGTTCGATCTCAATCGCCTCAAAATCTCCGCCAGGAGGGACAGGCTCTTTTTCTGTAAATCGGAAGAAGGTGCTCCCAATCTGAAGGATATCCCCCTCTCGGAGCAAAACAGCCTCAGAGATCACCTTGCCATTTTGAGTTGCAGGATTGACAGAGCTTAAATTTTCAAGGACATACCCTTCTGGAGTTAAACGGCAAATCACATGCTTGCGCGAGACCATGGGATCCTCGAGGACAATCCCCACTTCATCTGGATCGCGTCCTAAGACCCATTCTTCTCCCTCTTCAAAGCGGACAACAAGCCCTGCAATCGGACCTTCTTCAGCAATTAAATATCCAGCCATTCCGTTTATGTCCTACGTTTCTTCAGCAATTCGTTTCATGCGTGCAATTTCAGCTTTCCAGTAATCCGCATAATTCGCAAAATCTTCGAGAGCTTCTTTAAATGTTTTGTAATTTCTGTCATACGGTAAACTAAAAGAGAGTGTCAAGAGTTTCTCATCTTCGTCTAAGGCAATCGTTCCGCCCCCAGTCCCTTGGCCAAGCAAATTTGCTTTCATCAAATGGATCAAGAGCTCTTCCCGTTTCGGTTGATGGAAGGGAGCTAGCGGGGTATAAAATGAGACCCCTGGATCCAGTTCTCTTAGAGAGATCTCCAGCTCTGGGGTTAATTTCAATGGATAGGCGCCCGTCTCATCTTTTATTGGAATCGCTCCCAGGTTCAATTCACCAATAAGAGTTTGGAGATGATGTTCGAGCACGATTCCCTCAGGACAGATTTTTCCGATCTTCCAAAGGTTTAATCAATTTTCCTTTTAAAAGGAACTAAAAAATGCAAGCTTCAGATAAAATGAGTGTAATCGATTGAATGTGAGTGGAGTGGGGGCTTTAATAGCGAATAATTTATTTATAAATATAAATGTCATTCACATAAACAAAATTATTGTTATAATGAGATTTGAAGATTTAATCTGCGGAGGGCTCTGATGTTAAGAGACGAATATAACCGTTTAATGAGTCTCTTTGCCGAAAGCGCGGAAGGAAAAAAGGTGAATTTGGATGAAGTGTTTCACGAATCGATCGGTTTTTTCGAGCACCTTACCCTCCAGTTAAAAACAGGATCCCTGGACGAAAAAACAGATGCGCTGATGATGATGAGCGAACTGTACACTCAGATGCAACTGCAAACCAAGAAGATCTGTGAGAGCACGGGATTGAGTGAAGAGCAGCTCGCTGCCTATACGGAAAACCCCAATAATTTTTCCCCAAGCCAATGGGAATTGATGAAAGATGCGCGCACGAAGATGACAGATGCGGGAAAGGATTTGGGTCGAGTCATGATTGGTCTTACCCCCCAGGATCAAAGGCCGAAGATCCCCTCCACCCCTCCAGAGGGGCGTAAAAAGACCTCGGGCAAGCGTCGGGGCCTTAAGAAAGATCAGTGGATGCGTTCATAAGTCTTTAGTTATAAGATGCTTGCTTCTTTTAGCTCCTAAACAGGGCCATTTCGTTCCCCATTTCTTAAAATACTTTCGCCCAGATGATCGTGGCGTAATCCCCTCTAATAGACCCAGATGGGTTTATAGCTGATTGTCTTAAGTTTCTGAATAGACCGCTTTTAATTGACTTGTAATTCGAAATATAGTAAAATAAGAGTAGACGAGTTGAATATATTAGTAATTATATAAAAATAAAGGGTGGTAAAAGTATGAGTACAACAGTTGATCCAAATGCCTTGAATCAGCAGTTTACAACAGACTATGATAACCTGAATGGTTATACAGACTCCAATGGGGTCTATCACAATGGTGCTGTCCAAACAAAAAACAGTGCGAATGCGCAGATGAAAGCGGATAGTGCTGCTTTGGCAAATGAAACAGGGTCCCAGCAGTATATTGGAGGCCTTCAGTTAATCTATCAGATGATGCAATACGTCGGTGACGTGCTGGGTGTCTATTCTGACGAGTCTCTGGTATGTAATGACCTTCAGGACGATGTAACGGGAATTCAGTCGCTCAACGAGCAGATGATGCAGGCTGGTGGATCAATTTGGCAGGCGCAACAGCAGGTTGCCGCTGACCAAGCTTATATCACGCAGCTTAATAACGATCCGAATGCGACACCGGCCCAGAAGTCGGCAGCGCAACAGCAGCTTACAACAGACCAAACGGCATTAACGAATGTCACAACGACGGGCCAAGCGACATTAACTGCGCTGACCCCTACAATGATTCAGATGCTACAGGTTTACCAAAACAACTTGAATTCAGCCCAGCCGTTTATGCCAGCTAGCGTCTTTAGTGAATTGCAGACGAACTTAGGGAATATCGTGTTTAGCCTTTCTAACGGAGGGACGACAGATCCTTTCAATTATGGACCTTATCCTGGTGATGGTACGATGACCTTGCAGCAGTACATCCCTTGGATGTATCAAAACTCCCTCAGTACGACACCTCCGTC
>CAYWSY010000029.1:0-20323 GCA_964461105.1 uncultured bacterium | reverse complement strand
GTGAAGATGCTGAGGCAGAAATTTCTCTAACTTTGAAGTGGACGCAGTATATACTGCGTCCACTTGAAAGTTAGACAAATTTCAAACTCAGCGCTTCCATTTTTTATTCGTTGAAGCAGGCCCTGTGCTAGCACAGGGTCGATGGAAACGAATAGAAAAGGGGAGATGCTGAGGCCGAAATTTGTCTAACTTTCAAGTGGACGCAGTATATACCCTGAGTCTGTCATACATAAGTTATTCAACTTAAAGATGATGCGACATTCACCTTAATAACATGTTGATTTTTTTGCGTTTTTTCAACATATTGAGCCAATATGCCGATGAATTCAACCTATTCGGATAACATGTCGATATTATCAGGAAATTTCAACATATGGCTCTCCTAGACCCCGAACAGCCCTTTAATGAGCTCCCTTTTCTTCCACCAGAGATGGACCTTGAAACACCTCGTATTCTCAAGGCTTGTATTGAGGCAAATAGAGAGCTTGCTAAGCTAAAAATAGCGGAAAGACTTATCCCTAACCAAACAGTATTAATCAATAGCATACCGCTCTTGGAATCGCAGGCAAGCTCTGCAATTGAACACATTGTCACAACAGTGGATGAACTTTTTGAATATGCTCAAGGGCATTCCGCCTCAATGAATTCTGCAATTAAAGAGACTTTACAATATCGGCAGGCCCTTTATCAAGGGTATCAGTCTCTTAAAGAGCGCCCCTTAAGCATCGCAACTGTTTGCGATATTTGCACGACGATCCGTCAGGTCCATACGGAAGTGAGAAAACTTCCGGGCACAACACTGATGAACGATTTATCTCGTAAAAAAATCTATACACCTCCGGAAGGAGAAGAGCGACTAAGACAACTTTTGACTAATTGGCAGAACTATCTTCATCAAAAAGATGATGTGGATCCTTTAATTAAGCTTGCTGTCCAACATTATCAATTTGAAGCGATCCATCCTTTTCCTGATGGAAATGGAAGGACAGGGCGTATTATCAATTTATTGTATTTAGTGGAGCGAGGGTTATTAGATACCCCCATTCTCTATTTAAGTGGCTATATCATTGAGCATAAAGCGCTTTATTATGAGACCCTGCTGAAGGTTTCTGCTGAAGGGGCATGGATCGACTGGGTTCTTTATTTTTTAGCAGCTATTTGCGAAACAGCAAAATGGACGACAGCGAAAATTTTCACAATCCATGACCTTATGAGGGAAGCGCGTGTTCTGATTCGATCTAAGGCTCCTTCTATTTATAGCAAAGAGCTTGTTGAATTATTGTTCACCCAGCCTTATGTACGGATTTCTAATTTAGTTGACATCGGCTTTGTAGGAAGGGACACAGCTTCTAAGCATCTCAAAATCCTTTGTGAAATCGGATTTTTAGAAGAGGCCAAAAGGGGACGGGAGAAGCTTTTCATCAATCATCGGTTTCTCAATCTGCTGAAACAAAAATAGACAGAGGGAATTGCGACACTCGTTGCAGTCAAATAACTCGAGCCCGCATTCCGCACTCCACGGAACAGGGGTCGGAATGTGGGTTTATTGAAAAACAGTACATAATTCTTTCCTTAAAAAGATGTGTGTTTTAAAATTTAACCAACACTTTATCTAGCAGAGGAAAAGAAATGAAAATTTGCAAAATTTACATACCGTTTTTTTGGTGCACCTTACTAGCAAGCTTCCCTAAACTAGCAAGCGTTGAGACTTTTAATTTTCAACACGTTAATCAAATTATCGAACAAAAAACAAATTTAATCGCAACTGTAGAACCATGGAATAGGGCAGCTCTTTGCGACAATTATTGCTCAAGAGGAGAAAACTATCTCCTTCTTCAGTTATATGAAAATGCTCTGGAAGATTTTCGTCTTGCTTATGACCTCGCAGATGCCCTGGACCAACCAGAAAGGGAAGTTTCTCTCATTCGCTCTTTGTTTGGACAGCTGATTAGTTACGGAAACTTGGACAATGAGAAAATGACATTCATGGCTCGCGATGAAATTTTTTTCTTGCTCCAAGCATTAAACTGCCCGTCTGCAACATCCCTCATTGTATTAACCAATAGTCCCCATGCGCCTATCGCTGATTGGGAACCAGATAGCCTACCCGTCAATGAATGTCTATTTAGAGCAAAAGCAACAGCGCAAGCCGCTCGAGCACTCTATAACAACAACCGAACCAGTGCTGCAATCAAAGAAGCTTGCGAAGAAGTGATTCGAATTTTGCTAGAAAATGCTGAAGGATGCTGCTACCGAGGATTGCCATGGAAAACCTGCCTTCAACTATTAATCAATAAATGGCATGATTGGTTTCACAACGATATTCCAAAAAACGTTAAAGACATCACCCTGGGATAAAAAAATGAAAGCCAAGTTTTCATTACCACGCTCTCTAAATTTAGCTGCAGCCTTATTGTTCTATGCAACCGTTAAGCTCTCTACGTTAAATAGCGCACCATTACAAAATGCCCTACAGGCTCCTGAATCCCATTTTGTTGCAGAATTAGGCATGATCACTCAATTTCGTTCACTGGAAAAAGTCCCGGCATTTGTTATTTTTTCACATCTTGATTCGATTGAGAAAAAGCACCTTGCTATCGCAGAACACACTTTTCTAACATGTCTACAAAAGACAGGAAAAGTTTCATGGGTGAATTTAATTCAAAAAGAAGGGATTGATCTGTCAGTTTTTTCACACCCCCCCCTCCTGTTTTCTTTAAATCAAATCGTGGATTCTAATGGGACAACATTACCTCTCTATCGTCTCTCATTGGAATTCGAAACGCTTGCCAAACTCCCCACACAAAAGCTCTCAAATAGCGGAATTTTCTGGAAACGCTCTTGCTACATCTCGCAAAATGATTTAAAAAATGGGCTAGAGAAAAACATCCAGCTTCTATTTGATTTTTTTTCATCAGACTATCAAAAAGCAAATCCCAGTCAACCAATCCCTCAATTTTATCTCGTTGAAGAAAATTTTGCCGTTTTAGAACGGCCCCTATAATAGAATAAGGATGCGAGAACCCTAGAGAGTGTTTACAAAAGATTCTTCTGACGAAGCAATCTTCTGCAAACACTCCCTAAGCTATACCCAACCAACTTTTGAAGTTGTTTGGGTATATATTTTTCAGTCATCATCCGAACTACTGCTAGTCGAATCTGAACTAGAGCTTGATAAATCAGAGCTTCTAGACGATGACTTAGCGCGCATCGCCTCAGCAACAGCGGTTACATCTTTCTTGTTAAGCTTCTTAAATGCTTGTTTTTGTACCGATGGCTTTGCATCTTTATCATCAAAGAGCGCCAAAAACTCTTCCAAAGCCCCTTTTTCTAAAAGCTCTTCTTCTAAAGCCTCTGAAGAATCAGAGCTGCTAGACGATGAGCTATCGGACAAGTCTAACTCGTCATTATGAACAATGCGTCCAACGGCAATGGGGCGAATCCCCACTTGCATCATCATGATCTCAAGATCTGAGTTTGCGGTGGGCACACCTGTATCTTTCAATCTTTCCAAATTCGTTGCCGCCTCCACTGCTGGCTCATTAAATGCTCGCAAACTCTCCTCCACCAGGGACGAAGTTGTGATTAAAAGCTGCCAAGTCTTTGGCTTTCCATTCATTTCAAGAGAGAGCCCACTTTGAGCTGCCTGCTGCGTAATTGCAATCAATCGCGTTTGACATTGATGCTTTCTTAGTTTTGTCTCCACATCTGCTAATGTTTTATCAGAATGCTGTTCTAAATATTTATCAATCCGATCGAACATCAAGTCTTCATCATAAGGAGTATCAACAGCACGTATCGTTTTAAATGAACCAACTAGCCTCATCGCAAACCCAGCATCTTTTAATCGCTCTAAATTCGTTACTTCATCGCCAGCTCTTTCTTGTAACTCTTCAGTGGCTAATTCTGGATTCTTTGTTGTTACAAAAAGTTGCCATGATCTCTTTTCCCCTCTGAGCTGAACCTCGCAATCGATCCCATGATTAGGAGCCATTGCAATGAGGCGTGTAAAACATTGCTGGGCTCTTAATTTTGCCTCTACATCAAACAGTGTTTCTTTAGGATGTTTTTCCAAATAAATCCCAATGCCATCATGCATCAGTTTAAAATCTCTGCGTTGATCAAGTACTACTAGGTCTTGAAACGATGAAAACGTTAATAGTACGCCAGAAGGTATGCCAGAAGCTGCCATGATATTCTCCTTTTGATTATCAGGTGTCGATTAACAAATGCAGGGAGGATATCTATAGGACTTCTTTTAAGCAAGAGCATACTGAAATCACTTGAAAAATTAGCTTTTTGACAAAGAGCGAATGACTACTGCGACTTTAAGATTAAAGCTCAAGGGTTGCTTGGCAGGTCTGGATGATACAAATAGCCAAGATCCCCTCTCAAGTCAGAAGCGTAGGAATAATCCGCTTCCTTCCTTCCGGCTCCCGCTCCTGCGGCTGCATCGGAATACTCTTTTGGACCCCAAAAAGTTTTAAGAGACAAAATCCTGCCCTTATATGATTTATGATCTGAATAAGGGGGGACTTTTGTAATGAGAGAAATCTGTTTATCCTCTGGAAGCTGGCTATTGATCTGTCGCGCGATCTCAATTGCTGACCGCTCGGTCTCAGAAAAAAATTGCGGATTTTGGAGACGCGTATAAAAGCGCTCTAAGAACAACAAAGGTCTTCTAGTCTCAGCATTAAAATCGATCTTCAAAAAGGCTCGTGTCGATGGAGTATCTTGATGATCTTGATTTAAAAGAGGACGGAATTTCCCATCGCAGTATCCCATGAGGGTGGGATCACCTAATGAAAGATGTTGACAGCTTCCTAAGACGTATGTTCCGCATCCTAAAATGTTCAAAATGGAATTCGATAGGAAAGATCTCCACTGAACTCCTTGACTCACAGATGAATTCAATAAGGCTAAAGCACCGATGACATCGTTTTTAAATTCATCATTTAAAGGGAACTCTAATAGAGATTGTAAACTACTGATCTGCTCTTCCTTAGAGAGAGCTTGTGTGCAGCAAATCAATTGTTGTTCAAGAGAGGGTGCTGAAGAAGATGCTATTGAAGAAGACGCTGGTTGTCCTGATGAAGATGTTGGTTGTCCTATAGATTGATTTCCCTCTCCTCCTTCTAAGACGACAAGCAAGTTAGGAAATTCCCTAGGATTTAGGTGTTGATCGATCACAATCTTTTGATGCAGCCAAAAGAGGGGGTCAAAAGGCTCGGCTTTTTTACCATCCTGGATATAAAAAGAACGGCTATATGTGAGGGCCTTCCAGGCTTGATACACCTCTGGCTCTTGTTCTTGAAGACGCTGCATGGTCGGACTGCGCTCCGCTCTCAAGCGATCCTCTTCAAAAGTGCCTTTTAAAACGGACTGCACGATTGCTTTTAATGCTTCAATGCCCGCCACAGTTTCACTCACTCTTAAGTTAGCGACATAAGCCCCAAATAATCCATTCAACCGGGGATGGAAAAAAGTTTTAAGGAATTGATCGATACTTTCTGGATCAGTGGGGATTTCAAAAAGCGAAGAGAGCACATGCTGCACAATCCCTGAAAAAGTGGAAGCAGCATCCCATTCCTCCTGCTTAATCATCCCATCATTTTCTGCAAATTGCAGAAGCGTGCACAAGGAAGAGAGCTCTTTTTCAATTGTTTTAAAAACAGACTGAGCTTCCTTGAGAGAAAACGGTGTTCCATCAGAATTGCGAATGAGCAAATCGAGTTTTTTAATGATCGATAAGATAAATAAAGGATCGTTAAAAAGATTCGGTCTATTATTCCCAGAGTTCATTCTTTGAATGAGAATAAGCAATGTCTCTAAGCAAGAAAAATAGTGAAGATTGAAATGAGATTTCATCCCCTCTTTCAAACTTCTCAAAGGAGCTACCAATCGAGTCACTTCTTCTTGTGGGTGATTTCGAAGCAAAGCATACGTCAGCTGCTGAGTGACTTTATCAAATGCCATTTCAATCCAATTAAAATCATACTTTTTCGGAGTATCCTGATATGCAGCAAAGAGGCCTATTAAGTGCTCTCTTACCCCAACTGGCAAGGAAAATTCTTGGAGCCACAATTCAAATTGAGCGGGGTTTGACAATTGCCCACATAGTTCACGAACAAATCGCTCCTTCTCCTTTTTGCAATGTTGTGTAACCACTTTTACCATCGGTGCCAGGAGCTGAGACTCAAACTTCTCTGGGGAATGCAGTCGTTGATACGTTTGATAGCTTGTCCAAATCCTCTGGATGGAGCGCTTCTCTTCATCTGAAAATGAAGCGAGTATCTGCTCTGGAAGCTCTCGTACACTCTCTGGAGTTTTGCGCTGACTCTTTAAAAACTCAAGCAACTCTTGAGCGCTTTGAGGAGAACTAGATTGTTTTAATAGCCTTGAGACCGGTTGCAAAAACTGAGAATGAAAGATCTGTTGCCTCTTACTTTGGTTGCGTTTCAAATCAACAGCGGAAATCGACAAGAAATGTTTATTCCAAAACGAAAAAACCTTACTGCGCAATTGAGGATGGCGCATCCACATCATAGAAGCAATTTTTTTTAAGACATCTTCGTTATAAGCATTAAATACGGGACCGTATTTTGTAATAACGTTATTAATTAAAAGTTCGCCCAAGAATTTTAAGACTCTTAAACGGTCAAATTCTTGAGGGATGTATTTAACTAAATCAATGCACATCTTTTCAAAAAGAACGTCGGGAGCAGGAAACTCGAGCCGCGCTAAGTTGCGAAGGCCCAATTCAACAAGCTTCGAATTCTCTGATTTAATCAATGCCGCTCGACTCCAAATTCCTTTTGAATTAGGATCAAGAGTTTCAATGCCCTGTTCTAAAACACTCAGACCGATTTCAGGACTCGAAAATTCAAGCCATTCGAGATCTGTAAATTGAATAGCATTAGATGGATCTATTAAAAGCTCACTCAAGATTTGAGCTTTGTTTTGGTCACTTGTGATTCCAAAGGCTTTAAAATACTGTTGAGTGTGACTCCAATTGAATCCGAACTCTTTTGATTTCATTCCAATAAGTATCATCTCCACTCTGGTCTGCTCATCAAAACGACCCAAATTTAATCTTTCCCATTCTGATGCAAGGGTATACGGAGAAATTTTAGCTAATAATCTGATTGCAGCATCATAAAATGAATCATTTTTAATTCCGTTAAAAATCTTAAATAAAAAATCTTTATCTTCCAAGCACACAGAAGAAAATACTAATAACTTAACCATGTGGAATTTACTTTCTTCTTTTAAGAAGCCAAATTCTTCAAAGCAATCGAAGACCAATCTCTCCAGATAGCGCGGATATTCAAAATATATACAATACCCCAAATTAGATCTCTCAAATGGGCGAATCATAAAATCAAAAACAGCAACTTTTATTCCTTCATTTTCCCTTTCTAATTTCTTTAATAAGAGCAGCATCGGTATTAAGAAAAGGATCTGTTTTTTCCCCAAGGGCTGTCCATTTTGAATGCTGCCACACCTAGGCCAAATTCCATCTCCTATAGAAACAAGCGCTTCCACCCATTCTTCATCAGATGAATCAGAAGAAAGCTTAAGCATTAATTCATCGATAGATAAGCTCGGAGTCGTTCCTGTAAAAAGATAAAAGATTTCGAGTCGTTCACGAAGAGTTAACTCTAAAGCATCAAGAAGAGAAGAGCTGTGAACAAGTTGTTCTAACACCTCCTCAAATTTACTATAAGGCGCCCCTGGACGAGGAATTTCAACCACATATGGACAATGAGGAAACCATTGACCGATATCCTGAAATAATGCTTTAAGAGCTTCCAAGCGCATCGGAAACTGTTTTAACTTTTCAATAAATGGTCCCATAGCTGAAAAGTGAAGCCCGATATAGTCTCTAAACCCTCCATCTGTACTTTTAGGCAAAGCGCGCAAAAGAGCGATAAAGTCTGCATCAGACCACTCTAAAACGGTAAATAATTCAAGGGCTTTTTCCGTCGAAATCCTCTCCATCAGGAGTTTCATCAAATAGCTAGCGTGCGGATGCGTTAGCAGCGCTCTGTACGTGTCTATAGAAGCGCTATTTTTTTCCTCTTCTGTGGTACAAAATACAAAGGAAAGATCGCAATCAGAAAAAAGCGAAAGCACCTGTTGAGATTCCCCGTCTTTGGAGAATGCTTCTCCTATTTTAGCATCAAACGATGCTGGCGGTGTCCCATCCTTTCCCTCTAGGAGATCGGATAGATACCTGCGTATACCAGATTCTTGGGTTTCTATAACCGGCGGAATACTCGCCTGTATCGAACTTAATGAAGAAGAAATACTAATTGCCATATTACCTCATTATTTATTAAAAATATGATACTATAATTTTAGTTAAATTTCAATAAAAACTAATTATTATAACACGTTAGCTTTCAAATAGATAAAAAACTAGACGAAGCGTTAAATTTTATTTTTTACAATTATTTAAGGAAATGACTAAGCAGACGGTAGAGCGAAACACTCGATGAGATCAGCGATCTCATGTTTCGATACCTCGGGGGCCAGATCAAAAGATGCGCGCGCATGCTTGAGCGCGTCCTCAGTCTTATTCTTGCTGTAATAATATTGAGCGATCATCAACTCAACTTTCCATGTGTTTTCCCGATCCTTTTTCCCAAACGTTTTGAGATACTGAACCAAAGGGGCTACCGCTTTATCGGGTGACTCTTTTGATTTGAGTGCTGTCGCTAACTTTTGAAACTCCAAGACAGCTAAGTCGAGATGGACTCCCCTTTGATTTTTCGGATCCCTTTCCATCACTTTTTTACGCATCTGTTGAACGAGCGGGTTCTTCAATTTGTATTTGTGAAGCAAGGTCGCATATTTTTCTAAAATGAAAAAAGAACCAGGGTCATTAGCCAATCCGATTTCTAAGAGTTTTTCTTTATAAAAGGGGGCACTAAAATATTTAGCGCTTTCATACAACTTCACTAATTGCTCGATATCTCTATCATTTTGAGGATGATCAATCAGTGCGCGCACCGCGTGAAACTGGGTGATCAAATGGAGCAGATTATGAGCATACTCAACGGCAGACACCGGTGTGTATTCGATCCGTCCAATCTCTTCTCCATCTTCTGCATAGGCAATTACCTGAGGACAATGATACACTTGGTATTTGTGGCGCATTGCTTCGGCTTCATGAGAGCGCTCTTGCGTCATAGGAAGATGCAAGAGAATTGCGCGCTCAGAAATGGCGCCAACAAATTCTTTATTTCCCAGCATTTCTGTCGCCAATTTCTCGGACCAGGGACACCACCCATTTCCTAAGAATGCGATTACTAAAGGTTTTTTGACTTCTTGAGCGGTTTTCAAAGCCTCCGCTTCATCGGTCCTCCATCCTGGCAAATGAAGCGTATCCAAAGAGGCTGAGGAAGGGGAGTCGCAATATCCTGGAAAACAGTTTATCAAGCACGTTGCGAACAATAGGTTCAGGATCAGATGTCTCTTTAGCATATCCAAATCTCGGGTTGTAAGAAATGAGGCTCCGGCGATAAAATTAACGTCGTCTCAACCAGATTATTTAAATCTATATATAAATGCCCTCATTTCCTCCCACCCTTATTTTACGCCACCGTAGAGAAAACCTAAAAAAATGCAGCCTAAAAGGACTCGAATCGCGGCCTGATTGCCAATTTTATACGTATCCTAAAGACCCCCTTCCTAATCTCGCAGGGTATCTCCTTCTTACTTTAGATGCGCCACCCTTGACAAGAGAAGACGCTGCAAGCGGCCTATTTCTCATCGATGGCACCTGGAGGCATGCACAGACAATGTTTGCTCAATTTAAAGCTCCTTATTCTTTTGAACTCCGCAGCTTACCCTCCCATCTCCAAACAGCTTATCCCCGCAGACAAGACGACTGCGTTGACCCCGAGCGAGGTCTTGCATCTGTAGAAGCCCTCTTCGCCGCTTACCATATTCTGGGCCGCCCAACGGATGGGCTTCTCGAGCATTATTATTGGAAAGATCTCTTTCTCTCAAAAAATAATTTCACTCTTCAGGGTGATTGACTTCTTAAATTTTGTCTGTTATCCTGACCTTTTATTTTCTACCCCCCTGGAAACCGTTCAAGTGGAACAAAAGACGTACCCCGTTAGCCAGCACAAGCTCCCTATCGACCAAATCGATCCGGACGCACTCTATGTTCTAGAGAAGCTTCGCGCTGCTGGCTATATCGCCTATCTCGTGGGCGGCAGTGTCCGCGACCTTCTTCTTGGACAAAAACCTAAAGACTACGATATTTCCACATCTGCAGAACCAGAGCAGATTAAGCGCGTCTTTCGCAATTGTATCCTCATTGGAAGACGATTTCGTTTGGCGCATATCCGTTTTGGAAAAAAAGTCATCGAAGTATCGACATTTCGTTCGGGAGATAATGAGACAGATCTTTTAATTATCCGCGATAATGTCTGGGGAAGCCCCGAAGAAGATGTTAAACGGCGCGACTTTACCATTAACGGCCTATTCTATGATTCTGCAACGCAAGAAATCATCGACTATGTTGGGGGATATCCTGATATTGAAAAGAGATACTTGCGCACGATCGGCCAGCCCTATATCCGCTTCCGCCAAGATCCCGTACGTATGATCCGCCTGCTTAAATTTCAAGCGCGCTTTGGATTTGAAGTCGATCCAGCGGTTCACGTTGCCCTTCTTGAATGTAGAGCTGAAATTATGAAGAGCTCTTCCGCTCGAATCCAAGAAGAATTGCTTCGCATGCTCGAATCGAGTTCCTCTCAAGCCTTTTTCCGTCTCATGACCGAGCATGGGATCTTGCATCTCATGACCCCTGTTCTCGGAGAATTCCTTGAATCTTCAAATGGTGAAGAGATCTACTCTTACTTGCAAGAGGTTGATACGACGTTTCATGAGCCCCCTCGCCCTTTGCTCGACAGATCCATTCTCTTAGCTTCTCTTGTCTATCCCGTTTTGCAAAAACGGATTCAAGACCGGTTCATCGATCGGGAAAAACACCCCCACCTCGGCGATATTTTTAATGAAGTCAATGATCAGATCGATGAGATCTTCCATCCCTTTTTCCAAATTCCCCGCCGCTTGCGCGTGAGTTTAACTTCTATTTTAACAGGTCAGTACCGATTAACTCCCATCGATAAAAAAAAACAGCGGCGCCTACGCGTTCCCAATGACCCTGAATTCCACAAGGCGCTCCAATTTTTAGAAATTCGCGCGTGCCTCGAGCCTGGGTTGAAACTCTTTTACGATGAATGGAAAACAATCGTTGCCACTCCTCAAGCCTCTGATGCACCCAGACGGCGCCGCAGACGGAAGAGATCTCCGAAGGGTTAACACCATGCAAATTCTTACGCTCCCCTCAGGCTTAGAGCTCGCCTATTTAGGACCAGACCTCTCTGATGGCCCGCTGCCTGCTGTGTTTTATTTTGCCCTTTCCAAAGAAGAGTCCTTAAACGTCGATCCCTATAATCAGCCTGCCCTCTATCTCTCCTCTTTGCCCATGAGGGTTTTTTCTCTTACGCTTCCCGGGCATGGACCTGATCTTCCCGCCACCCAGGCGATGTTCGTATGGGCTCAAGCGTTAAGCCACGGACATAATATCATCAAAGAGCTCATCGACCAGATTGAATCGAGCATCTATACGCTGATCGATCTGAATATCCTCATCCCTGACAAAATAGGTGTGATGGGTCTTTCTAGAGGAGCATTTATCGCTTGCCATGCAGCCGCGCGCATTCCACTCTTAAAAACGATTGTTGGCTTTGCTCCTCTGACCCAATTGACCGCCATCAAAGAATTCAAAGAACATGCAGCAAATCCATTCATCGCATCCTTAAATTTAACCAATCTCATTGACTCTCTTGCTGATCGAACGATTCGATTCTCAATTGGAAACCTCGATACACGCGTGGGCACGCGCAATTGTTTTGAGCTGATCGAAGAGATTGCCCAAGCAGCTCAAGAAAAAAAAATCCGCACTCCCCAGATCGAACTGTTCATCACGCCCTCAATTGGCTATCAAGGTCATGGAACCTCTAAAGAACTGTTCCATCAAGGCGCCCACTTTCTCGCTCACACGCTCGGGGCGATTCATGTCGTATGACCTTTTTATCTTCGCTGGTGAAAAAAGCGGCGATCTTTATGGGGAAAAACTTCTCGAGTCGCTCAAAACACTAGATCCTAAATTGCGCATCGCAGGCGTTGGCGGCCCTCGAATGCGCGCGCAAGGGATTGAGTGCGTCATGCCCATGGAAGCATTCCAAGTCATGGGATTTATCGATGTGTTTTTAGCGCTGCCAAAGCTCATCCAGCAGTTCTATTTTGTAGCTCGCACAATTCTTTGCATGCAACCCAAAGCCGTTCTTTTCATCGACTACCCCGGCTTCAACCTCCGCATGGCGCGCCATCTTAAAAAGAAGGGGTATAGAGGAAAACTCTGCCATTTTATCTGCCCTTCTGTCTGGGCATGGGGGAAAAAACGGATCCCTCTCATGGCGAAACATCTCGATCTGCTCTTGACCATTCTCCCCTTTGAAAAACAGTATTTTGCACGGACTTCATTACGAGTTGAATATGTTGGCCATCCTCTCATTCAGCGGCTTAAAGAGTATCCTTATGTATCGCTCTTACTTCCTACTAACCGGAAAATCATCGCCATTTTCCCGGGCAGCCGAAAAAAGGAACTCCTGCGCAACTTCCCCTTTTATTTAAGCGTTTGCAACACATTGAAGCAAAAGGACCCAGAACTCTTCTTTGCGATTTCTCTCTCAGATGAAACCTATCGACCGCTTATTGAACAGATGGTAAAGGAAGCGCACCTGAATTGGGACATGGACTGCGCATTAATTCCTGTTCAGCACACGTATGATCTGATGAAATGCGCCCATGCTGCGATCGCTAAATCGGGCACAGTTACATTAGAGTTAGCTCTCCATGCCGTTCCAACTGTTGTGACCTATGCGATATCACCGCTAGATCTCATCATCGCTAGAGACATCCTACGCATCCGCCTCCCCTTCTATTGCTTGGTTAACATCATCGGCAATCAAGAGATCTTCCCTGAACTATTTGGGCCCAACTTCACAAAAGATTCCCTTTTGAATGCAGCTGAGCGGTTTCTAGATGATGAAGCCGCACGCACTTACTCTCAAGCAAAGTGCCGCATGCTCAAAGAAATGCTCACAGAAAGGGATGCGAGCTTGGAAGCTGCAAAGCTGCTTTTAAGCGAAATGTCTACTTAAAAATCATCCTCCTAGTAGTCCGATCTTTATTTCCAAATTTTTCTTTATCTAGAAAGCCTATTTTTATTATTATCCATCGTTTCAAAGTCCTAAAAAACTTCTTTGCCTACTTAAGGAGGTTGAAGATGGTGCACTATTTAATTGCTCTGGCTTGCTGTCTTTTAACAGCTTCAGTTTTTTCGAGTGACAAAGAAGTGCCTCAAGAAGGGCTTTTTCTTTCGACTCCAGAACAAATCGCTACTCTGATGAGCGAGTCTAACTATTTGGTAGGTGGTTTGATTAGTCCTTTGAGTGGGCAACCTACTTTAAGGCAAACCGATCTCATCGTTAAAGGCGCTCAGAATATTGTCTTAAGCCGCACATACATTCCCCCTTATATGCCAGGCTCTTTTCCACGCTACAAACATTATCAAGAAGAGTACGATAAAAAGCATCTATGTTGCCATCTGCAAGAAAACTATAAAGGGTGGCAATTTTATCCTCATTTAAAGCTTGAGCTGACCCCTTGCTTAATGGAAGTGCGTCTTTCAGAACAAAGTGGCATGACTCTTGATTTTCGATTGTCAGGTCCTGGGTTCTCAAAAACATCTTTAGCTTCCAATCCCTATGCTATTAGCAATGTAATGGGAGATGTCCCCAGCGGTAAATATGATCCCAGAAACACACGAATATCCTATGAAGAGAAGGGAAATAAGATCACTGTTCATGCAATGGATGGAACAACTCGAATCTATCGCATGAAAAGAATGGCCTCAAAAACTTCATATTTATATCTCCTTGAAAAAGAAGCTCTGCCGAATGGAAAGATTCTTAAATATCATTACACTGAGAAAAATCAGTTACATTGCGTTGAGAGCCTAGATCCCAAAGAAAGATATGTCTACTCTTCACTTCGCATTGCGGGAAAGCCTTCCGATGGTCATTGCCAATTCACCTCTTCATCCGGCCTAACGGTGCATTACAATTACCAGAATAGACCGATTCACTGGAAAATTAAGGGTAAAATCAAAGGAGGTGGAAGCTATACAGAGGAATATGACAACTTTTTTCCTCCTATTTTGATCTCTGTTAGTAGCCCCTTTTACAGACATGAATCCTCAGACTATTGCGGAAGGTTTCTTTTAAGTTCTTATTCTGGAAAAGACGATATTTTTACGACATTTTATGCAGGTTTTGGAGAAGGGAGTCAGCATTACAGAGTTCATCAACTTCAGCTACCGGTAGGTCAAAATGACAGCTTCCAGCCTGTTTATGAGCTTTCCTATTCCCCGCCTATTGCAGGCCACAAAGAAGGAACAACAACAGTTAAAAACAACGATGGAACATCGATCGTCTATCATTTTTCCAAAAATCTCCTGACAACTCTCATTCAATATTTCGGGCAAGATGGAGGGCTTCAAAAAGAAAAAATCTTTTCTTGGGATGATCAGAATTGGTTGAAAGCTCTTGAAATGAGAGATCCTCAGAAAAACATTCTCTATAGAAAATCGTTTGAATATGACCATTTTGGAAATCCGATTCTAGAGGTTTTCTCTGGAGATTTAATAGGAGACGGGAATCAAGAGACATTTACAACAAAAAGAGCCTTTTCTGAAGATGGAAAAAACCTCCTTTTACGAGAAGAGACCGAAGATGGAAAAGTCATCTGCTTTTCGTATCTTCCCAATACCGATCTTGTTACTTCCAAACTGACAAAAGACGGCGACCATATCATCCTACGAGAATTTTCCATCTACGATGATTGCAATAACCTTGTGCAAACTATTTCTGACGATGGAACCAGCGAGGATAGAGATCATTTATCTCACGTCACACAGAGAAATCTCAAGACTTATACTTTACGTGGGTCAGCTCCTTTTCTTCACATGCCTGAATGGATTGAAGAGACTTACCTAGAAAGTGGACTTAAAAAACCGTTAAAAAAGAGCCATTTAGTTTACGATCAACATGGCAACGTGGCTCAAGAGGAGGTCTATGATGCAGAAGGCAAGCTCATTTACACGATCTGCAAAATCTATGACGAGCGTGGAGAGGTTCTCTCAGAGACCAACTGCTTAGGACAACAGGCTATTTATACCTATGATGCAAGAGGACGCTCTGAGACAGCGACTAACTTTTCCAATAGAATCCAAAAGATTTTTTGCCATGATACAAAAGGCCGCCTACGTGAGGTAACTGAAAAAGGTGATGATGGAGTTGTCCATGTTGTTTCTTCAGACTATGATTTTCATGATCGTCTGATTCATAAGACCGACCCCTTTTCTAATAGTACATCCTATACGTACGATCCTCTTGTCAGCGAAGTCATCAAGACAGAGTTTCCTTCGATTGCATCTGTAGATGGATGTGCTGTCTCAGTAACAACAACATCAACTTACGATCCTTTCGGAAGAGAACTTACCAAAACAGATCCGAATGGAAATGTGACGACCTATCGATATAACGCCTATGGATCACAAACTGAAATCCTTCATCCCAATGGAGGGAGAGAACACTTCAGATATTCAAAAAATGGAAAGCTCGCAGGCCATACTCATGCAGATGGTCTTACTATCCATTACAAAAATGACGTCTTGGGTAGGGTGCTTTCCAAAACCTATATCTCAGCTGATGGGGAGACTTTAGCTGAGGAGACTTTTACCTATAATGGTTTTAATCTTCTCACGGAAACCGACAAAGAAGGCAACCTAAAGCAATATACTTACGATGGAGCTGGAAGGAAAATCCGAGACGAGTTCTGCGGACGGGTAACTACTTTTAGCTATGACTCTTTAGGCTATCTTGCGACTATTTGTAAGCACAATGGAGATAATACCCTTTTAATCCACTACAAGAGGGATTTAGCGGGACAGGTTCTCGAAGAACGTAAGACAGACACTTCTGGTCGCACTCTTTATAAAATCAATTACTCGTATGACGGCGATGGGAATCGAGAAACCATCACCAAATATATCAATGAAAATAAAGCTGTAGAGACTTTCACCTACGATTCTTTCCGTAGGTTGATTGAAGAGAAAGATGCGATGGGTTACATCATCAAAACACTTTATAACGAAAACTATACTAACACACTCGGTCAAAAAGTGTTACAAATAGAGACAATAGACCCTCGTCATATTACAACAATTGTCACTAAAGATGCACTTTTTCGAACTGTAAAGCGAGAGACTCTGAATCCACAGAGGATAACCCTCTCCTGTCAGGAAATGATTCAAGATCCTCAAGGTAACCTCTTCTATCAAAGGGACCATGTCTATGAAAATGGTCTTTTTTTAAACACCCAAACTATCAAATACAGTTATACATCAGACAATCGGATAGCAAGCTTAACGAGAGCGTTTGGAACCAAAGAAGCAAGAACAACGACTTATACTCATTTGCCTTCGGGAAAGATAGCCACTAAAACTCTTCCGGATGGCTTAATACTTGCCTATAGTTACCATCCGCTTGGATTTATGAGCCACTTAGACTCCTCTGACGGTAAAGTCCACCATGCGTTTGAATATGACCTAATGGGGCACCTCAAATACACATCTGACGAAAATCAGGATATTGTCATTAAGCGAAAAATTGACTCCTTTGGCAATGTGCTTCAAGAAGTCTTTCCTTATGGATTTGAGATTAAAAAAGATTACGACGCTTTGAATCGTCTTGTCTCTTTGAAGATGGGCAGTCAAGGAGAAGTTCTCTATACTTATGATCCCCTATTTTTACGAGCAGTTACAAGAACTTCTTCTAGAGGAGAAGTCCTCTATGAGCATACTTATGAGGAATACGATAAAGCAGGCAATCTTGTTTCAGAAAACTTAATCGGTAATCTAGGCCAAATCACTCACATCACCGATACTAGAGGACAAAAAGAGTTAATTTCTAGCCCCTACTTCTCTCAAGAATGCGAATATGATGCAGTTGGAAATCTGATCAGCACTATCATCGATAGGGCAGAACGTTGCTACTCTTATGATGATCTCTCTCAACTTTCATCAGAAAACGGCTCTAATCAATCTTGCATTTACGCTCACGATTCACTTTATAATAGAACTCAAAAAAATGGGACAGTTCACGAGATCAATGGGCTAAACGAACTTTTATCACTTGAGAATGGGCTTTGTTCTTATGATCTTAATGGTAACCAAACCTTAAGGCAAACGCCTTCGGAAGCTTTTCGTTTTACCTATGACCCCCTTCATCGATTGGTTGAGGCGATTTCTGAAAAACAAAAGATAAATTTTGCCTACGATCCACTTGGGAGACGTTTAAGCAAAATCATCTTTACTAGAGCTGCTCACGGCTGGAAAGAGGCGAGCCGCGAATATTATCTTTATCATGGACAAAATGAACTTGGAGCTTTTTCTTCTCCTAATGAACCCACAAATTTCAGAGTTTTAGGGCTAGCTAAAGACAAAAATAACCTATCAACAATAGGAATCGAAATAAACGGCCAAATTGTTGCTCCTATCATTGATGTTCAAGGCAATATCCGAAGATTGATTGATTTGGATTCAAAAACTGTTACAGGCCGCTATGACTTTACGGCGTTTGGAGAAGAGCAGCAAGCAAACTCTGATCCAACTTTGTTTAACCCATGGCGTTTTGCTTCAAAACGTTTGGACCCAGAGCTTGGACTTATTTATTTTGGAAAACGTTACTACGACCCTCTATTAGGGCGATGGTTGACAACAGATCCCGCAGGGTTTATAGATAGCTCTAATCTCTATCAATATGTTTTTAATAACCCCTTTCGTTATAAAGATCCTGATGGACAATTCATCATCGCTCTTCCTTTATTGGCACTAACGTGGAAGGTAGTGGCTGTTGCGGTAGTGACTGCATACGTAGCCTATGAACTTGAACATCAACATCAACACTCAAATAGCGCGTTTGCCAGAAGCTTCAATTCCGCTGTTCATCAAGTCGTTCAAAATATCGGAGGTGTTTCTCAATACACAGCAAATCAACTAGCCATGGGAAAAAAGCAAATTGATGCGCGGTTGCCAGGTAGCCCAGATGAATTATTGAACGATCCCAACTGGAAAGAAACTACTCATCCAGACGCTAAAGCAAAAGGGCACAGAACTTTTGAAAATAAAGAGACAGGAGAAGAACTGCGCTATGACGAAGCTAAACCGGCAGCCCCAGGACATAAAGGAGAGTCCCATTGGCATCGTCCTAATCCTAATTCCATAAATAGATCCGATGAGTACTTAGATGCAAATGATATTCCTGTTCCTAGGAATAGCCCAGAATCTCATTTATACCCTCCTGAATAAACAATATAAGGATGAAAAATGGATATCGCTAAATATGCAGATTATTTTCACGATGGTTATGTAAATAACATTTCACATATAGGAAATAACATATCTTTTTCCCTTGAAAGTTCTGTAATAGAAAATTTAGATGAAATTGCGGACAAGCATTTTCTATCCGATTCTCATACGTTCAAAGGGATATTAAAGGTTTGTAATATTAAAAGTCTTAAATTAGGAAATGAAAAATATGAAGGTATCTTTCAGATGCAATATGACGATGGAAACATCCTTGATTTGGAAATTAAGGATAATAAAATTTTTCTCCTTGTCGAATGGAAAAATTTCCCTTCAAAAGTTCGTAAGACTGATGTTAGTAAAATCGAAATAGAGGCTGAAAAAGTTCAATGGATTCCAGAAAAATAAATGGATATTGAAAATTGACCTTGTCCTTTCTTTACCGTTGGTGGATTTACAGTTGGCCTGGGAGTGACGACGAGTACCGGTGCAGAGATGATAGAGGCAAACCTCACTGGGACGCGAGAGACGGTATGGACCATATCCATCTGGGTCCAAAACACATTCCGGTAAACAATTAAAGGAAGGAAAAATCATGCATATGCTCATTTTGATAGAAAGAGACCCTCCTTCATATAGTTCCTGGCCGAGTTTAATACAAAAGAAAAAAATTCCAAACTTATCCGTACAAGAGGTGGTTAGTCAATATCAGGGATTTGAAGGCGAGTTGGTAAGTTTTTTCGAAGTCAAAGGAGACACACCTGAATTCAAGAAAAAGCTCAATGAATACTTAAAAACGAAAGAATTAGGGAGTTGTTTTTTACTGCATGTTATTTCTAGCCCCTCAGAGATGCCATCTTTTCTAAAAGATCAAGCGATTAAACTAGGATATGATGTTGGAGCTTGTGATGAGGAAGCAACACTTTATTCTTCTATTTTTCATGAAATACTCTTTGGTTATTTTGATGAGCTAATTTATTATAAAGACCTATTAAACAAGGACTTTCTTTTCGCAGAAAAATCTTTAGCTGAAAAGTATGTTGAAACACATGATGAACTATCAGCTCAAGGAAAAGGTGTAGAAGACTATATGGAAATGATTATTTACGAGATTTGGAAACATAAAGATTAGGGAATGGCTTATTGTAATGAGGTGGTATGTTCACTTGATCACACGAGGATTCGATGGATGTAGACCTTCCCATTCAAAAAGCTTAGAATTTTTACATGGATCCAGGCAACTAGTCAAAAGTGGAAGACCGATTTAATGTGTATCCCTGAAGAAGCTTTACAAGTTGGGTCACCCAAGATCAGAATTAATACATGAATTTATCAAAATATACAGGTTATTTCCACGATGGGGGGCTTATCGGCGTAAAAAAGACAGAAAAAAATATGGAACTTTTCCTTCGAAGCTGTGAGATTTCATCAGACGAACCTATAGACAGAAAAATTTTATCACAAGACAACGCATTAAAAGGCAAATTATGCCTAACGGGTGTTAAATGGGTCAAAGTAGATGATAAAGAAGATAAAGAAATCCCTTGGAAGGAATACGATGATGGAGAGATTCTTCGCCTTAGAATTAATAATAACAAGGTCTTTCTCCTTATTGAATGGACGAACTTTCCTCCAAAAACTCGTGTAAATGATGTTAGTACAATCGAAATAGAAGCTGAAAAAATTCGTTGGGAAAATATTCCAGAGCTTTCAGATGACTACTTTAAAAAAAGTTAAGAGCTCTAATGCTTTATACCCCTTCCGGTTCAAAGGCACCCTAAGGGACTGATTCAAATCCGGGAGCTT
>CAYWSY010000028.1:0-21821 GCA_964461105.1 uncultured bacterium | reverse complement strand
AGATGCTGAGGCAGAAATTTCTCTAACTTTGAAGTGGACGCAGTATATACCCCTTAGGGTGCCTTTGAACCGGAAGGGGTATATGTCTTGACTATGTGAACAACATAGTCGAGACAATACTATTTAATACATATGCTCATTAATAAAACCTACACAATCCCAATTCGTCGTAAACAAGCTCCTTTCGAACAAGAAAGGGATAAAACGCTCATCTCTCACATCTCTTCGTATAATCCAGATCAAAACCCAAACATTTTCTATGTAAAGCACCAAACACACTACGCATACTCTGCTCCAGTTAACCACAGCAAACATCTTTTTCGCCTTCAACCTGTGATCGATCAAGAACAAACTGTTTTAAATTATGCCTTTGATATCTCTGTTAAAGGAGGAAAGCTCATTAATTTCACAGGCGCTTTTGGGAATCATGCCTCTTTTCTTGAAATCAACGAACCCTACACTGAACTCATCATTACAAGTCAATCAGTGGTCTGCATCCAAGAGCCCCCCATGCCCTCAGAATTTCTTCACCAACCCCGCACCTTACCTATGATTTGGATGCCGTGGGACCGCGTCATGATGCAAGCGTATCTTCAAATCCCCGAGCTTCCAGAAGCAGAACTCTTTGAACTTGCCGCATACGCCATGTCCTTTGTCAATAAAAACCACAATGATGCCTACGCCATCATCAGCGAAATCAATGAGACCATTTATCGAGAATTTTCCTACGTGCCAGGCTTTACTTCCGTGTATACAACGCCTTATGAAGTCTATTCCCATCGCAAAGGGGTCTGTCAAGATTTTGCAAACCTATTGATCTGTTTGGCAAGACTCCTTGGAATGCCCGCACGCTATCGCGTTGGCTACATTTATACACACAGCGAACATGAAAATCAGATCCAGTCCAGTGCATCTCATGCCTGGGCAGAAATCTTCTTTCCGTATATTGGATGGGTCGGATTTGATCCAACAAACAACTGTCTTGCACAGAAAGACCACATCAAGATCGCAGTCGGCAGGTATTATAACGATGCGACTCCAACTTCAGGAACTCTATTTGAAACAGAGTCCCATCCCGAAGAATCCCTATCAATTGACGTACAGGTCATCAAACTAAATTAGACCTCTTGCGTAACTAAGGTTCTGTCGATTTTCAGGTTCTTTTGAGCCAATTTTTGATTCTTTTTTGGGGGATAATATCAACATACGTATATTACCCCCCAAAAAAGAATCAAAAAGCGGCCAAAATAATCCTGAAAATCGACGAACCCTTAATTACGCAAGAGGTCTATTAGAATCCCCAAGAAAAGCCCACTTCTCCATACTCTGTGCGCTCTTTAAAGAATTGGCCTTCATATGAATAGCCATGGTGATAATCAACGTAAAGACGCATTTTACGTCCAATTCCCTGTACTTTACTGATCTCATAGCCCAGCTTAAAGGTCATATCAAGATCCCAATGTCTTGCCTGCCAATTTTCAAGGTGAACAGCAAAAAACGGCGTTCCATACAACCGATGATACGCCAATTTTTTTCCTAAGATCCTAAGTTCCATCCCATATTCGACATATAACGGCTTAAGCCGAAATGTTGGATCGCTATGAACGACAATCCCAGGGCCAAAATACCCTCGCAAATGGCGAGAAAACTGATAAGAAGTAAAAAAGTCGATTGCCTCCATACTCGGATTTTTCCGATGCTTGCAAAAATCTGGGCGATTACACAAAAATTCATCTCCCAAATGAGAAGAAATATGATAAGGACGCAAGCGGAAGGACCAGCGATCAAACGCATAGGTCAAAGGGATTCCGACATAAAAGTCAGTGTTTACAAGCTCACAGGACTCATGTTTATGGCATCTCGGAACATGCCAATAATTAAATACCGACCAGATTCCCCCTTCGATACTAATCTGCATATCTCCATGCCACCTGAGCACATTTCTCCAGCGATAAATCGGAAACTCATCCCCCAGAGAGACAGCTGCAGCAATTTGTCCCACAACGCGATCTCCAAAGCGCATCGCTGCAGAGTTTGTAGGCTGTCTTGGATCTGCAACTAAAGGCGCGAATAACACCGTTGACTGAGGAAACCAAATCCCATTGACCCGAGGCTGTTCCACATATTTAGCCCGAGCTGACATCTCTTCTTCAGAAACTTCAGTCCTCACCTCAACAGATTTAACCCCAGGCAAATCCTTGACAAATTCGGTAATCGCATTTGCCATCAATTCGTTTTTCGGCAAATTAGACAAGAAGACATGGTGATCTTTCACCGTGACAATCACTTTGTATTCGTAAAAGTGCATGTCAACTAAAGCTTGGATATACCCTTCAAGGTAGGGATCGGTAGCATCCTCAAAATTCTCAACCGGTAAGCTATCAGCCCTGGTTAAAATATGCTCTTCGATGTAAGCCACCTGATCTTTACCCAAATGAGCTGGAATTAATTCGACATGATAATTCTGCGCCATCTGTTCAAGCTCTCGATCAAGATCGTCATCGAAAATCCCCTCAGCACACAATGCAAGAGAACATAGAGAAGATCCAACCCACGCAGCCATTTTCACTTTCCAAACCATTGCACAGATCCCTTTTGCTGAAACACAAACTCCTAAAAACCCTGTATAATCCAAGAAGAGTTTCTATGCAAAAAAATTATATACACTAAAATAACCTGCACATCCGATACGAAAAAAGAACAAATCCTTTTTTCTTGATCTGTCTCAATCCACTGCGCTATACTGCGCAGAATCTGTAAGAATCTGTTCTTTAAAAAACATCTTGGGGCAATAGCTCAGTTGGTTAGAGCAGCGGACTCATAACCCGTCGGTCCCTGGTTCAAGTCCAGGTTGCCCCATATCTTTTAAAGGCTTGTTACTCAGTACGTTGCAGCCATAAGTAACTAAAAAGTTAACTTATAGTATTGTGACCATGGCACGCTCATGGCACAGCGACCTATTATGTGTGACAGCACATCTCATTAGATCCCCTGTTCACATCTAACCAATAGGAGATTGAACAGATGGCTACGATTCAAAAACGAAAAAACAAAAACCGCACTATTAGTTACCGGGTCATGATCAGACCGAGTGACGGCCTTCCCGCTATGTACAAAACATTCCCTACTTTTGAGGAAGCTAAAGACTGGGCGGCCATAGAGGAAGGCAACCGAAGACAGGGGATCTATTTTCCCGAGAAACTCAAGAAAAAGCATACAGTGGCTGAGTTAATCGATCTGTATACGGAAGCACTCCCCCTCTTAGGCGTGAAAAGTGCTGAAGACATACTCCGCCATCTCAAATGGTGGAAAGTCAAAATCGGGAAATATACCCTGAATCACATCAACTCTGATTTGATAAAAAAACAACGCCAAGAACTCTTGGAGGAAGTTTCCCCCAAGGGCACTCGACGTAGTCAAGCTACAGTTAACCGATACCTCGCCTCTTTTTCAGGAGCGCTCAGTTATGGCGTTAAGGATTGTGAATGGCTTTCTGTAAATCCAATGTTCCGGATAAAAAAATTTAAAGAATCCGAAGGGCGTGACCGAATTCTTTCAAATGAAGAGCTCTCTCGCTTATTTGAGGCCTGTAAAAACAGTCCAAACAAACTGCTCTATCCATTTGTTCTATTAGCAATCACAACAGGAGCCAGAAGCGGCGAGCTATTGGGGTTGCCGTGGGGGTGTGTTCAGCTAAATGATGGAGTCATTCATCTCAAAGATACAAAAAATGGGCGTCCTCGAGTGTTAGCTCTTGTAGGTAAGGCTTTAGAAATTCTACGAACCATGTTTGCTCAACGAGATCCAGAAAAAGTCCTAGTATTTCCCAGCAAAAAGCGATTCGGGAAACTCACCCTAAGAAAACCGTGGGAGAGAGCTCTGAAGGAGGCAAAGATCAATGGATTTCGTATGCACGATTTAAGGCACTGCTTTGCCACATATGCTTCAGAATCGGGCGCTTCCAACATTCAGTTGAAGGCTGCCACGGGGCACCAGACCCTATCTCAATTAGGAAGATACTGTCACCCTGATGCAGGATTGGTCCAGGAGCTTTCTAAATCCGTTCATGATAAAATCTTTTCTCATCTAAACTCCGAGAAAAGAAATGACGCAACACAGTCGGCAAGTTAAAGTAATAAAATGGCTGATTGATTTTAAAAAACAGCTAATTATTCATGCTGAAAAAATCAAACGGCTATATGAACCTCAAAATCCCCCTGATTTTATGATGTATCAGGGGGTACTCCGTTGCCAGACTTCTCCCAGAATCATGATCGACTACCTTTCTAAAAATATTGGAAGGCAAATATCAATATGCTCTCCCCCCGACCCAAATATTCGCCCCATAAAAACGCCCCCCGCCAATATACAGTATGAAGATCGTGCAAAATCTATAGAAACTCAGCTTTGGAAGAATTTCGATCAGCCAGCTACCCCACTCGTAAAACGCTTCTTTACTGAAAATGAATCTCTTTATTTCTCTCCTTCTACCAAGTCTCGTTCAAATAGTTTCACCCCCTTAAAAATCAAAAATTCTGGGTCTAAAACCGAATATTCTGAGTCTTTAGGAACCTACATGGGTCGAATGAGCGAATTGGCGTTAAGAAAAGCCCCCTCCTCTTATAAAAAAAGAATAGTCGGTCCCCTTCTAAATTTCTTAAGGCCATTTTTATTTGAAAATATTGAACAAGATCTCAGCCCAGAAGAAATAATACTGTTTGAACATGTTCACCAAACAACGCTAAAGAGAAAAAACTGGTCCAATCTGGATTTTAAGGAAAACACAAGAAAATCGGCTCATCCAATCGAGGAATATTTAGCTGCGAAAATTATTCACAACCTCATTAATAATGCTGTAGACGATTTTTCATGGGGCCGTTTTTACACACTTTTATACATATGGATTGCCTTATTTTCATCTTTTAACAATGTTAGAACAACCGCTAAACATATTCTCGATCTATCATTTCCCGATTCATTAAATAATAAAAATCCAATATTTCTTTTCGATCAAAAAACAAGTCAATTACCCGAGGACTTGCAAAATCTTTTAGTTCTTCTAAAGGGGAAGAAAGGGGGGAAAATCTTCCAGATTAATCGATCGACTATAGAAACTGTTCTCACACGACTAACTCAAGAGTTAGGATTCAATCGTAAAAAAAATCCACAAAAGCCTGAAAACTTTTTGCTACTGACCCCAGAAACCTTCCTACTTCGTCCCCACCCTTGCTGTGAAACTGACAAATCAGAAGTTACTAGTCCAATACAATAAGTCTCTTTTCCCCACTTTCCCAATTACCACACAAAAAATCTCTCATATCTGACTGTAAATCAGTCTAATAAAACTGTTTTCTCCAAAACAGACGCCGAGAGTTGTCTTTTTCGCTGCCTCTAATTTAATTCCCGCTCCTTTTAGAAAAAACAGACATAGCCAAAAACCTAATGATGTCGCTGCTAGCGGCATCTCAAAAGAGAAGGAGAAATGACATGAATACAAATAACGAACTTCAATCACCGATGTACGTCACAGTACAGCAAATAGCCAACGACCCCGCCTTTTGCTTCACAGTACCTATGCTGCGCTACTACATCAACCAAGCACATCGTACAGGGCTAAAGTCAGCCATTCGACGAATTGGGAAAAAAATCTTAATTCGACGCGACCTATTTATCGATTGGATCGAAAAACAGGCAAGAAAATAGGAAATACCATGAACAACCAGGCAAAAACAAATGAGCCGCATGAGGATCAGTCAAGCGGCCCTCAAAACAATAGGACGAGTATGAACCCCTTTATAAATGATTCAAAATCAGGAAAGCAAGACTTTCAAATCGACATCAAAATGGCACAGCGATTTTTAACGCTGCTGGCAGAAGATACTGAAATGGGATTTTCATTCCAAATTTTCAGCGATAAAAAAAACAAGAAACCGTGCCCCAAAATACTGCATGGATCTTTGGAAGCCCATCAGGATGAACTTATCCAACTCAACCGAGCTGGAGCGGGTGTATTCGTGACGATTAATGAAACCGATGGCAAGGGTCGGTCTAAAGACAATATTATTCGAGTACGGGCCGTCTTCGTAGACTTAGACGGAAGTCCCTTGCAACCGATATTGGATGGACCGCTCTCACCACACATTGTAATCGAGTCAAGCCCTGGTCGCTATCACGCCTACTGGATTGTGGAGGGAATCGATTTAGCACATTTCACTCTAATACAAGAGAAGCTCAGCAAGAACTTCAACGGCGACCCAAAAATATGCGATCTATCAAGAGTTATGCGCTTGCCTGGATTTTATCATCAAAAAGACACCCCCTTTCTCACAAAAATCATTAGAGAAAGCGGTGCACAACCGTTCTCTCTAAAGCTGTTTCTTGATTCATTTGGAATCGATCTATCCCCACCTAAAACAGCCAAGATGCAATCTAACCCGGTATTAGAAGCTCTAACGCAACACCAGATGATTATCAGCCAACAGTCTCATCCAATGGGGTGCTGGACAATTCGCTGCCCCTGGGGTCACCTTCACTCGACCCAAGACCTTGGGACCAAATACTACGAGCCAAATACGAATGGATATGCGAATCATGGATTCCAGTGCTTTCATAGCCACTGCAAAACCAAAACGAGCCAGGATCTTCTAGCCTTTTTGGGAATTGGCACATCTCAAAAAACAGAACCCCTCCCCCTTTATCGACCTTTAGAAACAGCTCAACCTTATCCATTTGATACCCTTGGTGACGTCCTTGGATCTGCCGCAAAAGCTCTTCAGAAAGTGATCAAGGCTCCTGATGCTATTTGTGCACAAAGCGTTCTTGCCGCAGCTTCTTTAGCAGTACAAGCCCATGCAAATGTGATCATGACTGGCAGAGAAATCCCCCTTTCTGTGTTTTTTATTACAGTTGCAGAGTCAGGGGATCGAAAAAGCGCCACGGATAAAGTGGCTCTTAAATCGATTTCGGATTGGCAAAAAATGTTGGCCAATTGCTACCGAGCTGAGTTTCAAAAATTTCAGCTTTTACAAGAGAGTTGGGAAACACTAAAAAAGGAATGGCTGAAGACAAATGAAGATGCTCAAGCAATCTTTCCTACGCCAGCTCCCACCGCGCCAACTCGCCCTTTATTGCTTGTTGAGGAACCTACATATGAGGGCATTGTAAAATACTTTGCTGCTGACGGACAACCCAGCATAGGCCTTTTCAGCGATGAAGGAGGTCGTTTTTTTGGTGGTCATGCAATGAATGAAGAGAACCAATTGAAAACGATTTCAGGACTCTCTTCTATATGGGATGGTCATCCCATTTCTCGGATGCGTTCAGTTGATGGGGATATGCTTATTTACAATCGAAGGCTTTCCGTTCACTTAATGATTCAAGAAATCATCTTAAAACAGCTGATGAGCAATAGAGCCTTTGATGAGCAAGGATTCCTTCCTCGATGCTTAATTGCCTTCCCCAACTCTACCGCGGGGAAGCGACCTTACGTCGAACAAGACCTAAATTCCGATCCTGCCATCCAAAGGTACTGGAAAACATTAAATCATATTTATGACAGACCCTTCCCCTTAGAGGCTCCCCCAGCTCCGCAAAATCAGCTTAAACCTCGGCCTCTGGGCTTAAATCAAGAAGCAACACAAAGGTGGATTGAATTTCATAATGCAATTGACCTAGAGCTTGCAGCAGGAAAACGTTTCCACGTGATTCGCAGATTTGCCAATAAGGCGGCAGAACATGTGCTGCGGCTAAGCGGGGTACTGACCCTTATAGAGGACTTCGAGGCAAAAGAAATCAACTTAGAGCACATTGAGAGAGCTATCCAGTTGGTCAATTATTACCTCAATGAACGGATGCGTATTCAAGGATTCATTTCGATCAATGAAAATCTTATCCGCGCCGCTTCCTTACTGAACTGGCTCTGGGAGCAGGGACGTATGCAAATTGGACTCTGCATAATTTATCAGTTCGGACCCAGCAGCCTTGGAATTCGCAATGCTGAGATGGCTCGCAAAACCATGATGGTCTTGCAGGAACATGGTTGGGCAACGCCGCTCACTAATGCTTGCATCGAAGGAAAACACCTCAAAGAAGCCTGGTCGATTACCCCTCCTCCACCAGATATGGGAATAAAATAACTTTAGCAAATTAGCAGCTTTAGCAGCATATAACGTTTGAAAAAACAGCAAAATCCGAAGAAGGGAAATTTTTTCGACAAGAATGTCTGCTAAAGTTGCTAAACTGCTAATAAAAATCCTAAAAAAGACTAACGAAAAAGAAATAAAAATGAGGTATTATGAAATACAAGAAAGAGAGCGAAAAAATACTAGAAATAACTGCAAAACAATGGAAATGGATTAATGGCAAGCTCACACATGTTCGGCTCAGTATCAGGGATCAAGAGGAGATTGCTATGCTGAAAAAAATCCTCAGTAAGCCTTTCTCTGACATGGAGTTTGCATTTTATTCAAACATCGTAAAAGAGGCGGGAGAGACAGTCATGCCAGCACCTTTACAAAACACAAAAGCGAAGAGCAACTTTTTTTCTAAAAACATTTCAAAAAGCCATGGGAAGCATAACTTGCCAGACGAGCTGTGGGAAAGGGTTCGTAAAATACGAAATCGCCCTATCCAACTGATCAAAAAAGTGACTGTTGGAGATAAACAGGCTATCCATACGATAATTCCTTCTGGTTCCAAGGGATACATCATTGACTACCCGAAAGCCTTTGTATTAACCAATCACGATAAGGCCAGGATTGACATGGCTCATGGCAAAAGCTTTCCTGTGGCTTTACTTCAACATCCTGAAGTCATATTTCTTCAATACGATGAATTCAAGATTATCCCGCCATTTTTTGATTGCTCTCTTGCTTGTTTTGTAGCTTCGGAGGAGAGACATGCCAGCGCCTAAAGGACATAAAGCCTATTCGGGATGTGAGAGAGGTGGGCGACCTATAAAATACACTGTTGAGTTCATGGAGGCAGAGGCTGATGCATTCGAGGAATGGATGACTCGGAAGGATAGTCTTTGGTACAAAGATTTCGCTCTAGAACGGGGCTATTTGCCTGATCAGCTTTCAGAGTGGGCCAAGATTAACGAAAAGTTTTCCCGTGTTTATAGGAAGTCACAGGAGTGGCAGCAGTCCAAGCTTGTGAAGGGAGGACTCCTCAACCAGTTCAATGCCGGATTCACCAAATTTGTCATGGGAAATACTTGTGGCTGGTCCGATAAACAACAGATCGGTGGTGATGCGGCTAATCCCCTAGCTTTCCTGATGCAAGGAATAGATGGCTCTTCCAAGGATTTAATTCATGGCAACAGCTGAATTGACCCAAGCAGCAAAACTGCTTAGCGACCCACTATGGCGCTTAAACAATCTCTATTCGATCATTGACAAGTCTGGGAATAAGATCCTCTTTCGACTCAACTGGGCTCAGGAACAGCTTTATCGCGATATGTGGTACTGCAATATCATTCTCAAAGCCCGTCAATTAGGCATCTCAACATTTGTCTCCCTACTTTTCCTGGACAGGTGTATTTTCAATAGCAATCAGCATGCTGGGATCATTGCGCACACCCGCGAAGATGCTGAAGCTATGTTTCGTCGGGTGAAATTTGCCTATGACAGCCTGCCTTCCGAACTAAAGGCTATTCGTCAAGTGAACACCGACAATGCCCGAGAGCTTCAGCTGTCAAACGGCTCTTCTCTTCGGGTAGGTACCTCCATGCGTTCAAGCACCCTCCAGTATTTACACATCAGCGAATTTGGCAAACTTTGCGCTAAATTTCCCGATAAAGCTAGAGAGATTGTCACTGGCTCCCTAAACGCCGGCTCTCCTGGACAATACGTCTTCATTGAGTCGACCGCTGAAGGTCGAGAAGGATACTTTTACCAGATGTGCAAAGAAGCTCAAAAAATCAAGGATTCAGGCAAAAAACTGACTCCATTGGACTTCAAAATGCACTTTTTCCCTTGGATGGCCGATATTTCGTCTAGAATCGATTCAGGAGGCATAACCATACCAAATGACCTGTCAACCTACTTTGCCTCACTAGAGACGACGCTATCCATTCGGCTAGACCCGGAGCAGCGAGCTTGGTATGCCAAACGGGCTTTGACTCAGGGTGAAGACATGAAAAGAGAGTTTCCTAGCACTCCTGAAGAGGCCTTTGAGGTCTCCAATGAAGGTTTATACTACGGCCGGCAGATCACAACTGCGCGACAGCAAGGACGCATTCGGAACACCTATTACGATGCCAATGCGCCAGTCCATACCGCCTGGGATCTGGGCTATAATGACTCCACAGCAATCTGGCTCTTTCAGTTAGCGGGGCAAGAGATCCATCTTCTAGAGTACTATGAAAACAGCGGAGAGGCGCTCACCCACTATATTCAATATCTGAAGGGTAAGCCGTATGCCTCATACGGAAAGCATTTGGTTCCTCATGATGCAGCTGTCCACGAATACAGCACTGGCCTATCGAGGATAGAAGTGGCCAAAAGTCACGGTATCAATTTCACAGTTGTTCCAGATATTGGAGTTAATGAGGGGATAGATGCCGCCAGAAACTTGCTTAACCGCTGCTGGTTTGATGAAATAAAATGCTTCAAGGGGATAACGGCTCTAGAAAGCTACAAGAAGGAATGGAACGAACGCCATGGGTGCTGGTCTAGTGAGCCCTTGCATAATTTTGCCAGTCACGGAGCTGATGCTTTTAGAATGTTAGCTGTAGGAATTGGGAGACTCTCATCGAAGGGACTGTCCGCTGAGGAGTGGAAAGAAGTAAGGGCAAAATACACAGGCTTGTGAGGTGCAAAATGCTCTACTAGAAGTCTTTTGCAACGATATTTTTTATGTTTAAGCCCGATCCGAAATTGGGGATTTGCTTGTTGTCTATTTTAACGCCGCTTTGTATAATTCCTGCACCCGAACGTGCCATAAAAAGGGAATAGAGTAGGTATGAAATATGCGTTAGTGAATGACAAACGCCAAGAAGCCCAAGAAGGTCTTTCTGGTAAATGCCCATGCTGCGGCCATCCAACCATATCGAAGTGCGGAGACGTCAGAATTCGACATTGGGCTCACAAAGGAAACCGGATGTGTGATCCTTGGTGGGAAGAAACCGAATGGCACCGGGCATGGAAAAATCGGTTTCCTGAAGACTGGCAAGAGATTCCTCACTTTGCTGAAAATAACGAAAAACACATTGCTGACGTGAAAACCGATCAAGGATATGTGATTGAATTCCAGCATTCCTACATCAAACCCGAAGAACGTCAAGATCGCGAAAATTTTTACAAAACAATGCTTTGGATCGTCGATGGCACAAGACGATTGAGAGACAAAGCTAAATTTATAGGTATTTTGGAACAATCAATGCCTCTTGATACTAGAGTAGATGTACGAAACTTATGGGGTCATTTTGATGAATGTGCTTTGCTACGAGACTGGGGTAGTAGCAATGCTCCAGTTTTCTTTGATTTTGGTGAAGAGATGCTTTGGGGGCTCCTGCCAACAAATTTCCTACCAAAAACTATTGAGAGAAGAAGGTATGTATTTAGAATTAAGCGTGATGAACTGATTTCATTTTTGCTTCCTAAACCACAAATAAGTTTTGATGCGCTATTGAAAAACTTGTCCAACTTCCTGGTTGCAAAGGAGACGCTCATCGCATTTAAACGAAATTCTCCGCCTCAGGAGATAAATTACCGACCTGGACGGCGTCATTTTCGCTTGTAGTTCTTGTATTGGCCAGCTGACCGGATGAGATAGTATTGGCTCCCATTCCTGCGCAGCAATAGGAGAATAACTGTCAGACGACCTCTTTCATTCCCACATAAGATCTCTGTAGTTAGGCGGGATGATCCCCTCTTTTAGCGCCTTACCAATCATGCCTCGGTGCCGGTGATCGATTCTCAAGACATGACATTTGCGGCACAGCGTTCTCAAATTTTCATCTCGGTTATTTCCAAGCTTTCCGGAAATGACATGGTCAATGTGACAGGTTGACAAAGTCAAAAGAACTTTGCATCGCAAGCACCTGCCTCCATCTCTTAGAAAAATCCTCTTTCTGATTTCATTCCAAAGAATCGGGTGAGGTCTTTTCCTAGGCAAGATTTGAATTCTCCTGTTTCACAACCTTCCATGAAACTCGTTCAAACCGGCCCATTCCTATCGATCTACCATCGCCTAAACCAACCAGCTCACCTGCATCTCTGAGAGCTGCCTCCATTTGAGCTTCGCTAACGATGGTGGCATCCCACACCATTTCAAAAGCTAGCTCCCAACCAGAAGAGCATGCTACCCGAGAACGAATATTTCGAGCACCCGTAGAAGGATTTTTAACACTGCGGACATCTAGGTAAACAGGAGCTGTCTTATCCTGGGTAAATCCCTCTGTCTTCATGCGATCCAGATTGTCAGGCAAAAATCGATTCAAAATGAGAAGTGTATCTCCTAAAACTTGGAGCGTCGCTCCTACTTTCGCCATAATGCTGGATCTCTTCTCTTTGACATATTTGCTCCCATCTCGCAAACATCCAAACACGTAAGAAGGGGGCAAGTACAGCTGATTATTTTCTGCAACCAACACTTTCTTACGCCATTCTTCTGGATCGTAGCCAGCTTTGCCTGTTTTCTCCTGTCTTTCAGAAGATAAAGCCTCCAGGGTAAACGCATGCAGCCAAAGAGGCCGAGTACCTAAAATCTTTACCGACGCTTTCCTAAACCTCACAATTTCCTCCTAAAAAACCATGCCTTGCCACGCCACACGACGCCACGCCCAGCCGTGCCGAACCCCGCCGAGCCGTTCCGGGCCATGGGGATCGATTTCACAAAAATATCTTTTTATCTATGTGAAATCTCCGAAAGTTTGCCACTTCTCTCGATTAAAAGCTACTTATAGTCTGTCTACTCTACGTCTGTCGACTCAGACTAGGCATCAAAATATGCTTAGAAACAATTAAGGAAATCGATGGATACACTACTTACTAAGAAAGAAAGGGAGAATATACGCCTAGCATTCGGCAAGCTACTGCGCGCAAAAAGAAATGCTAGAGGCATTTCACAAGAAGAATTGGCTTTTCAGAGCGGACTGCATCGAACCTATGTCGGCAGCGTTGAGCGAGGCGAAAGAAATTTATCTCTCGAAAACATTTTTCTTTTTGCAAAAACTTTAGATTGTAAACCGTCTGAGTTGATCCCAAATGTGATCGTATAGTTTATTTTTTAATCTCCGCGTTCATAATTGTTTTGAATTAATCACTTTACATCTGTATCATGTCCCCTTACTCCAAACAAAGGGTCTTTATGTTGCTGGGAAAGCCGTGGGAAGATGTATCTGCCACTGATTTAGAACGCCTAGTCGAAGAAGCATTTTGTGAAGGAGTTCGGCTCGATTTCAATCGAGCATTCCCTACAAAAAAATCTCAACCAGATTCTACTGCGGCAAAAACTTCTCCAGCTGAAGAGTGGCTTGGAATCTGTAAAGTAGCAGCGGCTTTTGCCAACACGAAGGGGGGAATTCTTGCAGTAGGCGTAACTGAAGAAAGCGGAATAGCTACAGAGATAGAAGGTGTTGAAATACCCGATTGGGAAAGGCTCCGCCAAGAAATACTGCAAAAGCTAAGAAATACTATTTCACCCCCTCTAAATGATCCCTATTTATTCAATGTTCTTTTGCCTTCCGGGAAAAGTGTAGTAATAATAGAAATCGCCCCATCTTTGAGGATACCTCATTTTGTGCGGATAGCCACGGGGATTAACGTATTTTATAAAAGAATAGAGGCCGGAATCATCGACATGAGTATTGAGGAAATTCGCGAAGCATTTTCAAAAACAGAGACGTGGATAGACAGAGCAAAAGCTTTGAGAACGGAGAGAATTGACCTGGCTTTTTCTGATGATGCCGGGCCTTTTGCTCTATCCTCTCCAGCTTTTTTCTTTCACCTACTTCCCCTTGGGCCGAGAGATCAGGTCCTGCCACTTGGAAACACTGATGTACGACGAGAGTTTTCCTCTGCCGTTACAGAATGTGAGAAAAAAAACGGAGGGCAGCTATTTTATCCTCCAGAAAAATTATGCTTTGAGGGCCTTCTTTTTAAAAGGAATCTTTCCGATGAGCATGTTCAACATCTTTTAATTAGTCGTGATGGCGCAATTGAATTGGCTGGTCATTGCGGAGACTTTCAAGAGGAAACTGTGCTTGCTCAGGTCGCTTGGGAAAAAATCGGGCTTGATTTTCTTGCTCATATTTTGCCGCTTCTCCTTAAGCATGAACTATATCCCCCCTTCCTGCTGTGTTACTCTATCATTGGGGTAAAAAACCGGAAGCTTCGCATTAGGTATCCCATTCCAACCATAGCAGAGGGCGCTACTCGAACGGGTCTGTCTCGAGATAAATACCTTTTGCCCGCTGTGCTCATAGATTCACTACCATCTTCAACAGATAGCAAAATTTTGCTGGAACACCTTAAGCAACTCTACCAACCTTTTTTTGATATGATCTGGAATGATGTAGACAGAGAGCGTTCCCCTAACTCTCTGGTCCACTGAACTCTAAAGCAAGCCTTCTGCGTTCAAAATATGTTTCTCTCTTATCGCAAATCCCTCTAAATGAGAAAATGTTATGGGAAATATGATGCATTAATTTTAATTTACCTATGATCAATTTTGAAGAGTTTGAAAACTACGTAAAAGCCAGATGCGAAACTCGGAGTTTTATTTTTACTACTCATCTGATCAGTCACGAGGAAGTGCTCAAAATCAGACTTCTATTAAAGCAATACAAGAGTACTGAAGTACTCAAATGTGTTGCATCTATCGGGCTTGGCGATAAGTTCTATGTGGAGACAAAATGCGACCAGTGTAATGGCCTGAATAAAGAGCGTCTCAGCAAAACAAAGCTCATTGAGTATATCAACGATCAATCTCGCCAAAACAGAAAAAAAAGCTGGCGAAATCAAGACCATATTTGCCCTTCTTGTGAATCCGAAGCAAAACGCAAACAGCAAGAGACCTGCCAAAATTTAGAAGAAAGCAATCAAAAGATAGTTCTAGAAAATACGTTTTATTACATTGAAAATTACTTAAGCTCTGACAGAGAGTGGCATAAAGAAATCGCGCAAAAGCAGCGGATCGACAAAATAAGATACCCTAGCGTGAACTGGGAAGCTATATCAGATCATATCAAAAGCATGGACTACCAAGATTTCTTAAAAACCCCCTACTGGAAAGCCATAGCTGCTCATACCAAATATAAGGCCGGATACCGATGTCAGCTATGCAATAGCGCAGACAATTTAGCTACTCATCATAGGAATTATGATATACATGGTCGGGAGCACGCTCATATGCAGGAGCTGATTGTGCTTTGTAATGATTGTCATAGCAAGTTTCATGATATTGAAGAAGAAACCGCCGAATCCTCTTCTTCCAATTGAAAAAGGGCAATCTGTGACCTAGAAATCAGATGCCCTAGGCTGATATATTTTGCCTCTTAAAAGTAGTGATATTCCATTTCCTCATTTTTCTGCGGCCCGATTACTCGCCAACTGAGTCGAATGCTATGCCGGTCCCACACCACTTGAGCCAAGTAGGCATCTTCTTCACATAGATGGGAATCGACAGAGGCTAGAAGATTATTTCCAGTAGGCGCAAGATGGAAAAGGAAAACTGGAGCATTTGGCCCTAGACGTAAATGCTCTAGAGAGATCATTCCTGCTTCTCTATCCAGAGTCCAACGAAAGGTATTGCTAAACGACATATTCTGGTCTTGACGAATCTGCCAAGAACCCCTCTCATGAAAAACTAACGCAGTATCTCCCTCTTTTGCAACAAGAACGTCCCCTTTCCCCTTACCATTCCACCCGGTCTCGTTTTTAGAGTGAGATTTCGCATGAAGGCTTAGTTGTTTTACCATCTTAAGCCTTTCCCAAAAGCTAATGAGGAGTGGCTGTTGGATTCGCCTTTCTAACGTTTCTTGCTGCACTAGAGAAAAAATCTTCTTATCTTGAGGAGGGAGAAGTGTATAGGCCTTCTTCAAAAGCTGCTCTAGCTCGGCAAGCAGCGGGTAAGAGGAATTCAATTGGTATAGTTTGGTTTTCCCCTCGCAATAGCTTGTGATAATCCTCCCTTTTTCCAAACGAGCTAGAGCATTTTGCAAGGACGTTAGAGGGGTTCTAAGGAGTCTCTGGAGTTGAGCTCCATAGCACTTGTTGTTCACAAAGAGAAATAGGAGTATTTTTTGTACGTTTTTATTTCCGCAAAGACCTTCCAGCATGAAAATCAACCTAATTATTAGTTTATAAGAGTTCTTTTTACAACCCTTCTTCCTTCAGAAAAATCAAATATACCCCATACCTCCCGTTTTTATGAACTAATTTTTAGTTTTTTAGTAGCTTTTTGAGCTTGAAAACCAGGGAGATAAGCCCCTATTCTTAGGTCCAATTTGGAGGGTTAAATGGATTGTAGATCTGATTGGACTAAGGAAGAAATTCGAGCAATTCACGATAGCCCTTTGCTAGACCTTATCTATCGGGCTGCCTCGATAACCCGCGCCTATCATTCCACAAATCAGGTACAAGTCTGCTCTTTGATTTCGATTAAAACAGGCGGGTGTCCTGAAGACTGCAAATACTGTCCTCAATCTGCTCGTTATCAAACGAATGTAAGTGCCACCCCCTTGATGCAGGAACAAGAGATCGTCGAACAAGCTAAAAAAGCGATTGCGAGCGGGGCGACAAGGGTTTGTCTAGGAGCCGCTTGGCGATCTGTGCGAGAAAGTAGCCAATTTGACCTTGTTCTGAGAGCGATCCGACAAATCACTGATATGGGAGTGGAAGTGTGCTGCACGCTGGGGATGCTAACTGCTTCCCAGGCTGAACGTCTAAAGCAAGCAGGCCTCTATGCCTATAATCACAACCTAGATACCTCCCCGGAGTTTTATCCTTCAATTACTACAACGCGTCGTTACGAGGACCGGCTCAACACTTTGGATGCAGTAGAGAAAGCTGGAATTAGTGTCTGCTGTGGAGGCATTATTGGAATGGGAGAAAGCATCGAGGATCGAATTGGTCTCATCTACATGCTAGCCCGTCGAACTCCTCATCCAGAATCTGTTCCGATCAATCTTTTGATTCCTGTGCAAGGAACTCCCTTACAAGAGCGGCAACTCGTCCCCATCTGGGATATGATCCGCATGGTTGCAACAGCTCGTATTACTATGCCAAAAGCAATGGTTCGCCTGTCTGCTGGAAGACTCGAACGCTCACTAGAAGAACAGGCTCTATGCTTTTTAGCCGGTGCCAATTCGATCTTTTCTGGGGAAAAACTACTGACTCGTCCGAATCCAGATTTCGACGCGGATGAAAAAATGCTGCGGCTTTTTGGTTTAACGCCGCGCCCAGCCTTTGCATCGGCCATATGACTATCACCTTCTTGGATGCACGCCTTCAAAAAAGAAGAGATCAGGGGTTGCTTAGGTCTCTCCAATCCACCGTTGGGCTGGTCGACCTTACCTCGAATGATTATTTCGGCTTTGCTCAAGATAGCGATCTAATTAAAGGAAGCTCTCGTGCAGGGGCTACTGGATCGCGCCTCCTGACTGGCAACCACCCTTTTTATGAGCAACTTGAAGATCGGATCGCGAGATTCCATCGGGCTGAGAGCTGTTTGATCTACAATAGCGGCTACACCGCTAACCTTGGACTTCTTTCTGCGCTGGGAACAGAAGCAGCTACCTTTTTGTACGATCTTGCAATTCATGCTTCAATGGTTGATGGGATGCGTCTTTCTGATGCAAAGAGCCTTCCCTTTAGGCACAACGACCTAGAATCCTTGGAAAGAAGATTAAAGAATGTGCGCCTACCCGTTTTTGTTCTGGTTGAATCGATCTATTCGATCAGTGGAGAATTTGCCCCGCTTCAAGAAATTGCAGCTCTTTGCGAGAGATTCGGGGCAAATCTAATCGTGGATGAGGCCCATGGAACAGGGATTTGTGGCTCTAACGGGGAGGGTTTAGTTGTAGAACTTGGATTAGAGAACTCCGTGTTTGCTCGCGTACACACCTTTAGCAAAGCTCTTGGGGCGCATGGAGCCTGTGTACTTGGAAGCAAAACGCTCAAAGAGTATCTGCTCAATTTTTCGAGACCATTGATCTACACAACTGCGCTGCCCATGCCAGCTCTTACTCTGATTGAATCGAGCTATGAGAAACTTCTGAAAGAGGCAAAGGAACACCAACAACGCCTGAAGAGCCTAACGGCTTATTTCTGCAAAAGAGCACGTCTCAAAGAAACTCACAGTCCTATTCAGCCGCTTTATATCTCTGGTATCGAAAAACTCCGCTCTCTTTCAAAAAAACTGAAAGAAAAAGGTCTCGATATCCGCGCCATCGTCCCCCCGACTGCACCTCGAGGCAAAGAATGCCTCCGAGTGGTTCTGCACAGCTTTAATCAAGAGGAAGAAATCGACCGATTAGTGGAGGTTTTGTGAGCGATCGTATCATTGTTGCCGGAATCAATACAGAAGTGGGAAAGACCGTAGTTTCGGCCATCTTGACCGAAAGTTTAGATGGTTGCTACTGGAAGCCAGTGCAATGCGGACTACCAGGTGATCTAGCCTGGGTCCAAAAGCATCTATCTTCCAAAGCGCGCTGTTATCCATCCAGTTGCTCTCTTCGCACCCCATGCTCTCCCCATTTAGCAGCCAGAAATGAAGGAGTAAGGATTGAAGCAAAAAACCTAATCCCTCCGGTCTGTTCACGACTTCTAGTGATCGAAGGAACAGGCGGACTCTTAGCTCCACTGAATGAAATAGAAACCTGGGCAGATGCAGCAATCAATTGGGATGCTCATTGGATATTGGTTCATCGCCATTATCTCGGGAGCCTAAATCACTTTGCCCTCACTATCGAAGCTATGAAGCAGAGGAAAATTTCTCTCTTGGGAGTGATTTTCAATGGAGAAGGAGATTTAGAAACAGAAGAGATGCTTTTAAGAAAGGCAGATACACATTGTTTAGCGAGGTTAGCATGGAAAGAACAGTTTACGCCGGAGATTATACAGAGGATCGCCAAAGAGTGGAAACCATCCATTCACACCGCTCTTGGGCTTTGAGAGATCAGGCATGCATCTGGCATCCTTTTACTCAGGCACAAACAGCAGCGGCGCCTATCCCAATTGTGAGAGGAAAAGGATCTTATCTTTATTCTGAAACAGGAGATGCCTATCTCGACGCCATTTCATCTTGGTGGGTAAATCTACACGGCCATGGCCACCCTTATATAGCAGAGAAAATCAAGAACCAAGCAGATGAGCTGGAACACATTCTTTTTGCGGGGTTCACTCACCCCCAAGCCGTCGTCTTAGCGGAAAGATTGCTTGAGATTTTGCCTGGAGGGTACAGCCGGGTTTTTTATTCAGACAATGGATCAACAGCTATTGAAACTGCGTTGAAAATGGTGTTTCAGGCACATGGCTCTGGAAAAAACCTCCTCTCATTCGAGGGTGGGTATCATGGAGATACATTTGGCGCTATGTCTGCGGGAGGAAAATCCTTCTGCAATCGTCCCTTTTGGCCCTATCTCTTTGAAATTGATTCGATTCCTCCTCCTCTATTTGGAAAAGAGAACGAATCCTGGGAAGCGTTTGAAAGGGCTATCAGTTCAGGCAAAGTAGGCGCTTTTATTTTCGAGCCGCTTATCCAGGGTTGGGGAGGAATGATGCGCCTGCATTCTGGGGCAGTTCTCAATCAAATGATCCAAAGGTGTCAAGAAAAAGGAATCCTCACCATTGCTGATGAAGTGATGACAGGATTCGGCAGAACAGGCCCTCTTTTTGCTTGCAGCAGCCTCCAAACAACCCCTGACTTAATCTGTCTTTCAAAGGGGATCACTGGTGGCTTCCTTCCTCTCGGAGTTACGATCACCAAAGAACCACTCTTCGAGGCATTTTTAGGTCCCAGTCTTTCTCAGGCTTTGCTTCATGGTCACACCTACACCGCTAACCCCCTGGCATGCGCCGCAGCAAACGCAAGCTTAGACCTTCTTCTAAGGCCCGAATGTACAGAAGCAAGGGAGAGAATTGAAGAGGAGCATAGGCTCTTTCAACAGAAATGGAAAAATCATCCTAAATTGCTCAGATGCGATCTTCTGGGAACTATTCTAGCCCTTGAATACAAGATCGGCGAAAGCTCCTATTACAATCCTCTGAGAGACCGTCTCATCGAGTTTTTCCAACAAAGAGGAATCCTTCTTCGTCCTTTTGGGAGTGTTCTTTATTTACTTCCTCCCTATTGCATTACCAAAGAGGAACTACAAAAAATTTATTCCGCAATCGCAGTCACTTTGGAGGAATGGTGAAAAGCTTTATTTCATTTGAAAAAGAAATCAGGGAGCTTATCGACCCCCTAGTAAAAAATCCTCTGCTGCATGGTCTATGGATCAACACTCTTTCCTATCTCGAAAACTGCGGCGCAAGGATGATCGCAGCCTGTGAGCACCCGACTCTAGTGAAAGAAGAGATGTTGAAGCATGCCGCAGAAGAATTCCGCCATGCCTTTTATCTCAAAAAACAGCTTGCCCGGATCGGAGAGTCCTATGAAGACTATCGGCGAGCCCATCTTCTAGGAGCCTGGTCTGCATATCATTATTTGAATAAGCTCGATCTTCAAGTCTCTCGCTATCTTCAGTCTCTTGGGTTAGCTCAATCTCAAATCAAACAACTTGCTTACCTCCTCGTTACCTATGCAATCGAGTTGCGTGCCGGAGAGCTTTATCCTATTTATCAATCGGCTTTGAGGCGCTCCCAATCAAAAGTGCAGGTTCAATCTATTCTTTTAGAGGAAAAGGAGCACTTACGGGAAATGGAAGAGGAACTCAATCGTATCCCCTCTTCTTACCTCTACATCGAAGTTGTTTGCAAATTAGAAGCTGCCCTCTTTCAAAGGTGGCTCCAGGCCTGCCTTATTCAAATTCCTAAGATTTCCATGGCACGCTAGCGGCACAGTGAGGCCCTATTCGTGTCAGCTGACAACATTTTTCTTCATTTGACTACAACACTTAAGTCTTTGTATCATAGTGATGTGAACAGTTGGTCAGAGATGACCAGTGTGGGAAATAGCCGGACTCATAACCCGCCGGTCTCTGGTTCAAGTCCAGGTTGCCCCATCTTTCTTCCCGCCTAACTTCCTCTACTTATAGATCCTGAAGCGACTAATAAACGAGCCATCCACGTTTATCAAAAAGTAGGTTTTAAAATCATTGGGGAATTTATTGCAAGCTGGCATCCTGTACTGCACTATCAAATGGAGCTGCACATGCATGATCTGTTGAATTCTAGAAACGATAGAACCCAATTTCAGGAGATAAAATGAATATAGTAAGATTTCTTTGGCTTCTCCCTCTCGCTTATTGCAATCTATTGCAAAGTGAAGAATCATCGCCAACTCAAACTCATCGTGTTTTTCAATTTGAAAATGAACATGTCAGAGTGTGGAAAACTATCATTATGCCTCATCAGCCCCTGAAAATGCATAGACATGACTGTGCACGTGTGGTTGTAGGACTGAAAGGAGGAACCCTCACCAAAATTGAAGAAACTGGAGAAACTTCCGACCTCAATTTTGAATCTGGTGTAGCCTATTGGTTAACAGAAGATCCTCCAGGTACACTTCATGGAGATATCAATGAATCAGATGAACCCATTGAAGTGATGGTCATCGAACTGAAAGCATTGGACACAAGAAATTGATTCTGAGGTATAACGGTCCCAGAAATTCGGACCACGAGTTAAGCTTATAGCCTTCATAGAATATGGAGG
>CAYWSY010000027.1:0-22252 GCA_964461105.1 uncultured bacterium | reverse complement strand
AAATCCGGGGCTTTGAATCAGTCCCTTAGGGTGCCTTTGAACCGGAAGGGGTATAACATAAAAACACCTTGCAAAATAAGATTGCATCAATTCAAACTGTTTCTTAGCGAGTCCTAACATGTAAGTCAATTGGAGGTTCCTATGAAACAAGCATTCAAGTTGATGGTTTTCTTCGCATCTGTTTTCTGCACTCTTTATATCAGTGCTGACTGCTGCCGAACCAAGGCAGACGCTGTTTTCTCACCTACTGAAAAAATGTATATTCACCCTGAACAGTTAAGTGTTTCTGAGCAAGGAATTTTCGTCTTGATTAATCAAGAATGGTTTCAAACAAATTCACTTTTAAGTGATGTTCAAGGCCTTTATGTACAAACCCTCTGGCCTCAAGAGAATGGATGCAGAAAAGGTTATCAACCTTGCCGCAACTGCGATAAGTGCATTAAGGACTACTACGATACCTGCCCGCTCTGCCATCGACCCGCTTAAAGAAAACAGCATCTTGATCCGATAATGGTCGGGTGATATATACTGGGTCCACTTGAAAGTTAGACAAATTTCAAACTCAGCGCTTCCATTTTTTATTCGTTGAAGCAGGCCCTGTGCTAGCACAGGGTCGATGGAAACGAATAGAAAAGGGGAGATGCTGAGGCCGAAATTTGTCTAACTTTCAAGTGGACACAGTATATACCAAAATAACCTTCCATTTGAGGGAAGGTTATTTTGGTATCAAGCAAGAGGCGTTGCACATGTTCAAGAAAAATACTCACTCATTTCTGGAAAAAGAAGTAGCTCCTGCACTTTACCCAGGAGAAAATCTTGCAGACCGCTCTCATGCCCCTTTTTCAACAGATCTCATGAACTCAACATCATCTCGCCAGACTTTTGCTGAAACAGAGGAAGAACCTGAAACTATCATCGCTTCACAAGTAGAAATCAAAGGAAGCTTAAGCTTTCAAAAATTACTCCGCATTGATGGCTCGTTTGAAGGAGAACTAACATCTTCAGGAAAATTAATTGTCGGTCCCACAGGAACTGTGATTGCAGACATCAATCTAGATGAGGCGTACATTTCTGGCAAAGTCATCGGCAATATCACAGTGAAGTCTCGATTAGTCTTAAGGGGCCGGGCAGAGGTTACCGGCAATATCAGCGCCCCGCTCATTAGTGTTGATGAAGGGGTCTCAATTCAGGGAGAACTGAGCGTTGTTCCAATGCTACAAAAAGCTGATCAGGTTAATTTCTAACGGAAAGCTATCCAAAAGGACGCTAGCAACTTTCCTAGCTTGTTCTTGATTTAATTGGTCGACAACCAACAAGATCCGTTTCTCGCACCATTTCGCTCGCTGCAATGCTTTATTGGTCCTTACAGGACGCTCAAGAATGCTCCCAATCTGCTCTGCAAGGCTCACATTATGATCAAACCCGCAGCGGAGTATCTGCATTCGGGGTGTGGGGATTGGAACAATGACATCCGGGAGAGTCCAATCGAGCTGAAGCACTTGCATTGCCATGAGCGAGCCAATGGCATTTTTAAGTTGGTGGGATCCTTGTTGAAACTGTCTTAAAAGCGTCAGTGCAGGACCTCGATGCTCGCATGTTGCTGCGCATTTTTTATATGGCGCCGCTTTACTTGCACATGATGCGCATACGATTTGGCCTTCTACAGGAATGAAACAATGAGGACATCTACCGAAAACATCCACTAATACAAGATACTCAGCGCAGGCCCTGCATAAAAGATGGGAGCGCTCTTTAACAGTTATCTGACAATGGCGACAGAGCGGCGGATAGATGAAATCGATGACTCGACCAAAAAGCTTCATCAATACTGAAGTCCATAACGGGGCCGATCTACAGTTCCACGCACCTTTAACGTAAAGGCCTCTGTAAGTTTGAGCACGACATCTTGTCGCATTTTAAGGTCGATCGAAAGCTTGCCATCGAATCCGATATAAGAGACTTGCGATTCCGGAGAGAGAAAAAACTGAGAGCGTTTTTTCTCGCTAAAGGCATTTTTTAAATGAACAAGATAAAATTTATCCCCACGCAGTTCAATATCAACCTCTCCTTGAACCGGAGTCAGAAGTCCTGGATCGAGTCCAAAATTTTTAATAACTTCTAGAGGTAAGTCAAGGAAGCTGGATTCTTTTTTAAAAGCATTAGTGAAGTTTAATGTCCCTTCTCCTTCCCATGTCAGTGGATCATTCACAGTTCCTCGGATCCCAGACAGAGTCAGATTCTTGATGACAAAGGGTTTTACTTGAGAAGATGTTTGATCCTTCTTTTTATGCAGGCTGGGTCGCCACTCTTTGACTTGTATATGTGGGATTGAAAACCCCCAAGTGTCATGATGGGGATGCTTGCCTGCATCAATGTGTTTGATTGCAAGCATGCCGGATTCATCTTCTATTTTGAGATTCGTAAGAAAGATCTTATCTTGCGTCGCATCAAATTGGGCCTGTAAATTATGAAATGTAAATCCAAACAGCTCGCACTGTGAACCTAAAAGGGTTCCGTTGATCTGATATCCCTTTTTAGGATCGCGACTCCATTCAATCTCTCCTTTAAATGCATATCCTGAGCCAATTTTTAAGGCATGGAATGGCGCTTGAATAGCTGCAGTCAAATAGGGTGCTAACTGACTTCCATTTAACACAATCGATCCTGTCAGGAAATGGGTATCAGAAGTTGTACGTGTTGGATGAGGAACTAGATCCAGCGTGAGGCCGCAAGCACTTCCATGAATTTTTTCCCAACGCAAGCTTCCTTTGTGGGTTTTAAAGAGTGCTGCAATTCCTTCGCCTTGCGGATGGTCTAAAATTTTAATTACCCCAAAAGGCTCTTCCCGGTGATCGATCTGGATTTTTGCAAACAGGGGCTTTTCTCCCATTAGAGTCTTAAAACGGCAACTCAACAACGTTTGATCAAAAGAGAAAAGGATCTGCTCTAACGGCAATAAATGGTCTTGAAAACAATAGACACCATCTCTGAGCTTTCCTTGAAATGAGAGATCTTTTGAAGTCAGAGTGAGATCACCACTTCCTTCTAAATACGATTTGCTGCAGATGGATGTAAGGATTTCAGGAAATAAATGAGCGGCAACTCCCCGTTTCACAAGTTCTGGAGAAAGGGAAAAACCGGTTTGCATTGCATGAAAACCATCTGAACTTCCTTGTACAACTGCGCATTTGACAGCTCCTAAATGTTGCGATGTGGAGAACAGATACAACTGCAAACTCAATCCTTGAAAATTCCACCCCTCTTGGGAAGAATAAGAAAAATGGGTGGGAGTTTCACTCTTTACAAGAAGAGAAAGAGGGAGTTTAAGATCCACTGCACATGTCGCTTCTCCCTGAAGCGTTGAAGTTGCAACATCCCACTTTGCATTGATACAGGCATTAAATCTTCCCGTACATTTTTCTGTAAGCGCTCCGAGTTCCCCTTGCAAGGAATCAATCCGACAGAAAAACTGTTGTGTCTCGTAAAGATATTTTCCCTTAGCTTTAGCGGAGTAGCCTTTCCAATTTCCTTCAATTTCTCCAAACTCAACCCCTTGATCTTGAAAACTAAATGTTGTTTTAAAATTCAGATCTTTTGCTCGAATGTGATCAATGACCCACTGAGGTCCGATTTTATGACCATTAATCACGAGGTGAGGGATCAGTGTGTCTTTGAATTTAACCTGTTCTGATTCGAGATGGAATGCAATTTTGTTAGTGGTCGAATTGGTAGTGACTTTGAGAGTTCCTTTACAACGCACAAACTCTTGGCAAGCTTCTATGATCTTAATGTCAAAAGCAGCAGATCCAGATAGGTCTCCTTTACATTCCATTAAGGATACATGATAACTGTTTCCTTGAGAGAGTTGCACCTGCGCATAACCGTTATGAACACTCCAGCAATTGTCTGCAAACTTCCACTCCCACTTCGCCCCCTTAATCTCTAACTCTGAGCCTGATGGCACATCGCAATGCGTGACTCCCCCTTGAAAACTCCATGTTCTTTGATTCAAGGATTGAGAAAAAGTGGAATCAATACTCAAAAATCCTTCAACTCCTGCTAAAGAAACATCGAGTGTATGAAATTGAAGTAAAGCACACCCAAGGCTAAGGCGCCCGGTAATCTGTGCTGTAGAACGATCATAAGTAATGATTGCGGGGCCAGTCGTTTCTAAAGCGCCGATTTCAAGTGCAGGATGAGCTATACTAAGCGCTTGGCCTTCGAGAGAACATTCCACTTTCTTCTGATCGAATTGTACAAACAAAGAGAGCGCTCCTCCGAGATGAATATCCGGAGCCCATGTCTGTACATAAGGAGTATACGTGCTCTCTTCAAGAGATTCTGCGCGCATCCACCCTTGAATAAGTTCAATGGTAGGCAATAGCAAGTCACCCTTTTGGGGAACAAAATTAACTCCAAAGGCTATTGGTTCTTCTTGAATGAACAGCTCCCCTTCGCAATAATACCCATCCTCATGAATGTGAATTCCCCCTTCCAAGCGCGCTTCAGGATGATCCGTGATATTCCCAATTAATGAAAAATCGCATTGGTGTAGTTGATTGTTGAGACCATGAAGCGTTGCATTGATATGAGAGGCTTGGGAAATCTCTGCTTCCTTTAATTCCAAAGTGGATTGGACAAGATCCCATGTCTCTGCAGCGGTCCGTTTAATAGTAGATCCCCTTTTAACCACTCAGCCGAGGCAATTTGCCTCTCATGCGGAAGAGCGCAGCGCAGATGACCAACCATGAGTTCATCAACGCTCACCTCTTTAATCCCATCTTGCTCGATGGTTAAAGTCACCTTTCCTTGCAACTCCCCTTCCAACCATTCAATGTGATGGGAATTGAGCTGAGGAGCAATTTGAAAAAGGGCATTTAAATGGGCGACATCGGCACTCTCGCACGTAAACTGACAAATGTACTGGTTCTCAACAGGGCTGCAGCAGGAAAGATAAGTGTATAACGGATGGGCATCATCAGAACGACTCTTTAAAATCAGATCGGTCCAAAAAGTCCCATCAGTGTGAGCGCTTCCCTGCCCTTCAATTGTTAAGGGAAAGCACGTTTGCTGCGTGACTAGATTGCCCTCTAACTTTAATTCAGGATTTTGGTCTGGATGAACGTGACAGGTCCCTTGCACCTCCAAGAGGCTCCACTCAGGACAAACTTGAAATTCTCCACCTGCAAGAGTTAAATGCGCTTGAATCTGTTTCCAAAACATGCCCTCGGTTGAAGGGGAAGGATAAACCACTTCACCTTCTAACTTCTCAAAATAGAGTGAGGATTCCCCTGCCAGATCATTGAGATGCAATGCGCAAGCGCTTCCTTGACAACTAAACTCTGTCAAATCACCTGCAACATTCACTTTTCCAAACCCTGTCACCTCGATATCTCCTTGGATGGGATGCCAAGGGAACTGAAAAAAAGCAAGAAGGGGTGCAATCTGAGTGCATTCCCGTTCTCTCATATGAAAACTAAACCTTAATGCCTCTTCATGCCGCTGGACTTCCGCGCGAAAGATTGGAGATACCTCAAGATTGGAATCGTAGGAAAGGGTCAACATCCCAATCGATTCCCATGCGGCCCCGGGAATCCAAGAAAAATAAAACACCAGATCGGGCTCTTCAGAAAAATGCAATGTCCCAAGCTCTGCTTCTAAACGAATTTTTAACCTTTCATGAGGAATCAAAAAGAGTGGAAACGAACTTCCTGAAGAAGTAGAACCAAATATGGTCATTTGCGGATGGATCAATGCAAGATGAGGCTCTAACCGGAAATCTACCCAATTGATCTTCCAATTGACTTTGAGCTTTTCAATGCAGACAGCATATCCAACATCTTCCCGTTTCAATCCAGAGAGACATAACGTCTTTCCCTCCCACGAAACTTGATCATATTGAATCGGTTTAGATCCATCTGAAGCGATCATTCCATTCAATATCCATTGGACACCAAAGACGACCAATGCCTTCCAAAACACAACGCAACTGATACAGATAAAGCCAAAGAAGAGAAAAAAAATTTTAAGCGTGCGACGAAAAAGGGTTGAGTGCGTGAGGGCCATAAGTTATTTCACCAATTCTTCATATTGATGCTGATCGAGCAACTGCTCCATTTCAGAAATCTTCGAGAGTTTAACTTTAAACAGCCAGCCTTTACTCTCAGCTGCTTGATTGATGAGTGCAGGATCTTGACGGAGCTGCTCATTGATTTCAATAATCTCACCTGAGACAGGCACGTACATGTCAGCCGCTGCCTTCGTCGATTCTAATACAGCGATCTCATCACCCGCTGCGACTGCTTTTCCAAGGGAAGGGAGTTCAACATAAACAATCTCCCCCAGCTCTCTTTGAGCATAATTGGTGATGCCCACAATGCCAATCCCTTCATGTAGAGCGATCCATTCGTGCGTTGAAGTAAATTTCATCATAGTTTTAAGCTTCCCCATAACCGTGGGTTTTGTTCAATGTTAAAATCGGAAGACGCTACGGCAAAATGTTGCGGAGCTCCTCCTTTGCGGTGAATCCGATAAGTAAATCCTAACCGATCAAACTGGGAGGGATCATACCCATGTAAACAATGCGCCGGCAGAAAAATATGAAGCTCATAGCTGTTATCAGAAAACACCGTTGTCGTCACAATCTCTGAAGGATCGCATAAAGGGTGGGAATCTTCCGTTCGAAAGCGAGTGAGCTCAAGCGCAGAGATCCCTTGAACTTCTTGAGGCAGAATCAAAAAATGATGGCAAAACCGAGTTAAAAAACCTGCTGATTTTAAATCGCGAGTATCAAAAAAAAGCTCCACTGCATCCCCTTGCGAAAACTCGGGATAACTCGCTTCTTCAAAGGGCTTCTCCACAACAACCCCAACAGAAATCCCCTCTTGACTCCAACTCAGCGAAACATCCGCAAAACGAGCCTCATTGAGAAGCTCTGCCATACATGGCAGCCGATGAGAGCGCATCAAGGTTCGCAGAGAAGGAACCTCTTTAGCACATTCCACTTCAGCAGTAACGCTAAAGAAATCAAGCGGAGTTAATGCTGGTAACTCTTCAAAAGGGCGCGTGCTCATTAACTCTTTTCTCCCATCGAAAGGTCGATGGCTTTTTTCCGACTCATTTGATCAAGCAAGTCCCCCATTAATCTACGTCTTGCATCTAGCGCAAGCGCTTGATGCCCATTATCGAGACCTTCAACAACAGTGACTTTCGGAAGTTCTTTAGCAAGCACATGATAAAATGCTACAACGCCTCCATGACCAACTTCTATAGGAGACCACGTAAATTCTGGCAGTGCAAACATCTTTTCCTTCGAAAACCCAATATTCTCACTGCGTTCAACAATGCGAGTGACTTTTATAAGCTGCCATTGAGTTTCTAATGTCTCTCCTTCTTGAGCGTCAGTGCGCACCAAGCGGGGATCATCCCCATGCTGTTCAATCTCTTGCTTGGCGTCATCGACATTTGTTAGCAATCGATGTTGAGTGTAAAATGCTGAAGGAAGATTGCCGCTTGTTCCAGGAAGCTCTCCTTTTAATGAACGATACCCCTCTTCAATACTTCTAAGAAGATCTGCGTAAACAATTTTTCCAACCGCTTCCTTCACTTCAGTAAATGGACGCCACGACCCATCTGCTTGTTGAAAGGATGCCGCTTGTTTTTTGCGCACGTCAGGATAAGCTGATTCAAGGCGCTGATCGAGCATCTGGTCTAAAGTCCCATCGTAAAGAGCTCGAGCGAAGGAAACCATCTCTTTTTTGGAATCCCTTTTCAATACAGCAATCTTATAAACCCAATTTCCATCAGCAGGATAGGCATTTAATTTCGCCTGAACAGCAAGAGCAGTTGCACTGGCAGTCTCACCTTGAATCGGCGCTTGCTTAAGCAGTTCAATCAGCTCCCCTTGATTCTTAACTCCGCTTAATGGAAAAACTCCCCCTTTTGCACGTAAGCCACCTGACCATTTTTGAGGCTCTGCCATGAGCAATGCTGCCACCTGCCGATCGCCATTAACCTCAAGAATTTTCTCGCGTGCAAATTGGTCTATCTGCAGTCGCTGTTTTGACTCAAGTTGATCGAGGACGGCCAGCCGCTCTGATCCATTGCTTACTTTTGCTTGCGAACATTCTGGAAAACGGCGTTTTAACTGCTCCCACGATTCTTCTTGTGCTTCCCAATCCCATGTTTCTTTTAAGCTAATTTGCCGTAAGAGATCTTGCCGATTAATCTGAGTAAACTCAATTTCAAATCCTTGTTCAATCAGCTCAGGGGCGCGTTTTTCAAGGACGTCCAAAGTTGCAAATCGTGTGGGCAATTGTAAATTGTTTTTTAACTGAGCTGGATTCCGGGCAACTGCATCGACATACACTTGCAAGCGAAAAATGGAGCGAAGATCTTTTAGACGCAAAGCTTCTGGCAACTCGTAGAGATCTACTTTAACGCGCTCTTTTGTATATGTCTGGAATTGCTGAAAGCTTAGAGGATCGAGAAACACACTATTTCCGACATCATCGAATAATCGTCGAAAGAGCATGACTTGACGCCACGAGTTAAGAGCCGTAGCTTCATCTCCTCCCAATTGAAAGACTGTGGAGAGGTAATAGTGTTCTAAATCAGCCGGCGAGAGCTGTTCACGAGGGGCCAGTTCATGGTATCCATTGACAATATTTTGATATAAATCGGCCCTGACTTCTTCATTAGTAACCCAATAACCATTCTTTTCTGCAATCAATGCAGCATTCCATATAAATTGACCTGCTAACTGAACAAACTTTGGACCAAACCAATCTTCTAATGACTTAAATCCAAAGAGGGAAAAATCTGCATTCTGTACAAGAGGGTCACCACTCATCCCCTTTTCATTCAGCTGATACAGCATCATCTGCTTGACCAAGTCAGCTGGAAATTGAGCCTGATCAAGATAGACCTGGAACATCACAGCCAATGTTTCCATAGTAAGCTGATCGCTCTTAGATTTTAATTGAGCTAAATGCTGAGAAAGGACGGGATGGAACCGCTGCCAAATCCCCTCAATATTTACATGGGGAGCCTGAGGATGCACAAATGGACGATACCGTTTGATCGTTGCCAATCGCATCTCTAAATCGGGTTTTAACTCATCAAAATACCTTCTCGCGAGCATCATTCCCGTTCCTGATGCGATCAAATCTTTTTGAACGACACTGTCATTGAGCAAATTTGGAACTTTTCCTTGAGAATGATCCAATGGAGAACTTCCGATCATACGGCATAAAGCATCAAAGTCCTTTTTTGTAATCTCTGATCCATCAATCCCCTTTCCAATAACAACATGCGGCACTGCGGATGAACCTGCAGCGGCGTTATAAGTTCCAAAAAAAGTAAACGAGATGATGATCGTAATCGTGATGACGATGAAAAAAACCCGCTGATAGGTTCTAAAGAAATGAAGCATACAATTCAAGGCCTCCTATGGAGCAAAGAAAATCTTATCCTGAACCGTTTAAAGAGGCAACCGAATTAATAGACCTCTTGCGCAACTAAGGGGTCTAATAGGATTTAGCGTAGACCACACGCCGCATACTCTTCTTACCGCTGAACGGACAAATCCCCTCTTCCGCATCGCCATCCAATGGAATACAGCGAATGGTCACGCTCAAATCTTCTTTTATTTGCTCTTCCACCTCTGGATCACCGCTCCAATGCGCTAGTGCAAATCCCCCGTGAATCTCTGGATTCTCTGTATTCTTAGGTGTAAAATACGCATAAAACTCTTCTTTCGTATCGATCTTTTTCATATGAGAATTGCGAAATGTCAAGGCTCGATTAAAGAGATTGCGCTGCATCTCTTCCAAGAGATCGACTACCCCAGAAAGCAATCCTTGACGAGACATGGGTGTCGTATCGCGATGTCCTTTATCTCTGCGCGCCACAGGAAGCTGGTCTGCAGCGATATCCCGCGGACCCACTTCAATTCTTAAAGGGACACCCTTCTTAATCCATCCCCACGTCTTATCTCCTCCGCGCATCTCCCGCTCATCAACCTGTACGGTCAATGGCCTTCCTCGATAAGAAATGTGACGCAACTGACCTGCAAGCGCATGGCAATAACTTAATACTTCATGCTTCGTTTCTTCCCTGTGAATCACAGGAAGCAACACGATGTGAGCAGATGCAACGCGCGGTGGCAAAATCAATCCATCATCATCACTATGAGCCATGATGAGAGCGCCAATTAAACGAGTGGTCGATCCCCAAGAAGTGGTCCATGCATGCTGAGTGTTTCCATCGGCATCGCGAAATTGAATCTCAGATGCTTTTGCAAAATTTTGGCCTAGGAAGTGGGATGTTCCCCCTTGAAGCGCTTTACGATCTTGCGTCATGAGCTCTATACTATACGTGGAGACAGCGCCAGGGAATCTTTCAGACGGAGTTTTCTCCCCTTGAATGACTGGAATCGCCAAATCATTTTCCACAAAATTGACATACACTCCGAGCATCCGCTTCGTCTCTTCAATAGCTTCTGCCTCCGTTGCATGCGCCGTATGCCCTTCTTGCCACAGGAACTCCGTTGTTCTTAAAAACATCCGAGTCCGCATTTCCCAGCGCACTACATTACACCACTGATTAATCAGCAAGGGAAGATCGCGGTAAGATTCTACCCACTTTGCAAATGTAGCCCCAATAATCATTTCAGATGTCGGACGCACAATCAAAGGCTCTTCCAATGGACCTGCGGGAACTAACTTTCCGTCCTTCCCCTTTTCTAGCCGATGATGGGTTACCACAGCACATTCCTTAGCAAATCCTTGAACGTGCTCAGCTTCTTTTTCAAAATAACTCAGAGGAATGAACAGAGGAAAATACGCATTTACATGCCCTGTCTCTTTAAACATCCGATCGAGAATCTGCTGCATGTTCTCCCAAATTGCATACCCCCACGGCTTAATAACCATACACCCACGCACAGACGAGTGCTCAGCTAGATCTGCCGCTTTTAAAACAGCTTGATACCATTCAGGATAATTTTCTTCTCGAGTCGGCTGAATTGCCGTCTTATCTTTAGGAGCCATAGCAATATTCTCTAGTGATTAATGGATATACCCAAACAACTTCAAAAGTTGGTTTTCGGCAACGCGAAAGCTCCCGCGGTTAAGCGATCGTAAAGTTAGCTGTGTTCATGAACACAGCTAACTTTACGATCGCTTAACCCCGGGGCTTTGGCGCAGCCGAAAACCAACTTTTGAAGTTGTTTGGGTATAAATTTAAACTGGCGTCTGTTAAATGTGTAGTCAAAAACGCTTTAAGCTTCAGCTTTGCATCTTGAAGTTGGGAGAGAGAGGCTGAAGCTCCCAACAAAGGAAAAGTAAACGCTTGGATCGCCTCTAGAACTGAGGTGCCCGGAAGAAGAACGGAGCGCAAATACTCCTCTGCAGGCATCACAAGGGATATGGTCCCTTGGTGCAAAAATCCCCCCTTCGTTTTTCGCTGTGCCGCCCCCACAATCTTGCGCCCCTCGCGGATCACATCATATTTTGTTGGCTTTGCCATGCAAAAATGACTGCAGTTTGTATCTTTTGCCTCAAAATCCTTTTCAATCAATGTAGAGCTCCCCCTCTCTGCAAGGAGGGCCTCAACAGCTCCGAGAACTGCTTGGTTGACAAACGCATAGTTCTCAAGAGTATTCACAGAAAACTCAGGACAATGAGCTGGCACTAACACTGAAAAAGCCATGTCCCAAATATGAAAGACAATCCCTCCGCCTGTTGATCTTCGAGCAAGCGAAAGACCGAGCCGAGCCGCTGCCTCCAGATCAAGAAATTGCGCTGGATCGGTAAAATACCCATAAGTTGCGCAATTTCCTTCCCATTCATAAAAATGAAGAATTGGTCGCGGCTGATGTTCTAAATCAGCAAGCATGTCCGCATCCAGCTGCATATTTTCCACAGCAGAACGCTTTCCAGAATCAAAAATGTGCCACATCTCTTTCCCCTTGAAGCAATGAGTAGTATACCAATTCAACAGCATTGAGTAGTATACCAATTCAACAGCATTACTGCAACAAACTAATTTCAAACCACTTAAAACTAACACAATTGATATTTGCTAAAAAATCACTCACAAGATAATATCGGAAAAGGGTTAATATATTCATTAAGGATGTCCTATGTTTGATAAATTTACAAATCGTGCAAAACAAGTTATCAAGCTCGCAAAAAAAGAAGCTCAGCGCCTAAATCACAACTACTTAGGAACTGAACACGTCCTTTTGGGACTGCTGAAGCTCGGACAAGGGATTGCTGTTAACGTCCTACGCAATTTCAACCTCGATTATGAAACAGTCCGCTCTGAGGTTGAGCGTATGGTCGGCTTTGGCCCTGAAATACAAGTCTATGGAGATCCAGCCCTTACAGGAAAAGTAAAAAAAGCTTTTGAATTTGCCAATGAAGAAGCCGCCAGCTTAAACCACAACTACGTCGGTACTGAACACCTTCTTCTCGCCCTTTTGAGACAAAGCGATGGAGTTGCCGCCCAAGTCTTAGAAAACCTCAACATCAATCTCAAGGACATCCGCAAAGAGATCATTAAAGAGCTTGAAACCTTCAATCTCCAACTCCCTCCGATGGGAGTCTCAGGAAGTTCCCCTGGCAGCTCACAGAAACCTCAAGACAAAACGCTCTCAGCTGATAAAATGCCCGCTCTTAAAGCCTACGGCCACGACCTCACAGAACTCTGTCGAGAAGGAAAACTTGATCCTGTCATTGGACGCAAAGAAGAAGTGGAACGGCTCATCTTAATCCTCTGTCGACGGCGCAAAAATAACCCAGTCTTAATTGGTGAGGCAGGCGTTGGAAAAACAGCCATCGTCGAGGGCCTTGCGCAAGCCATTGTAAGAGGTGAAGTTCCCGATAACCTCGCTAAGAAAAAACTCATTTCGCTTGATCTCACACTCATGATCGCAGGTACAAAATACCGCGGACAGTTCGAAGAGCGGATCAAAGCGGTCATGGATGAGGTTAAAAAACACGGAAACATCCTTCTCTTCATCGATGAAATTCACACGATTGTAGGAGCTGGTGCTGCTGAAGGGGCTATTGACGCATCGAACATCTTAAAGCCCGCCCTATCTAGGGGTGAGATCCAATGCATCGGTGCAACAACGATAGACGAATTTCGCAAGCACATCGAAAAAGATGCTGCCCTTGAACGTCGATTCCAGAAGATATTAGTTGCCCCTCCTTCTATAGAGGAAGCAACGGCAATCTTGAATGGTCTAAAAGAAAAATACGAACAACACCACAAATGCATTTACACAGATGCCGCCGTCAAAGCATCCGTCTACCTCTCCGACCGCTATATTACAGGTAGATTCCTCCCTGATAAGGCAATCGATCTTATCGACGAAGCGGGAGCAAAAGCGCGCATTGCGATGATGCACCAACCACAAGACATCACCAAAAGCGAAGCTGAGATCGAAGCGATCCGTCTCTTAAAAGAAGAGGCGATCTCCAAGCAGGAGTATGAAAAAGCTGCCAAGCTCCGCGATAATGAAAAAACCATGCGCGATCAGCTCCACAAGATCCGCACCGAATGGGAAAGCAACAAAGAAGAGCACCAAGTGATCGTTGATGAAGAGGAAGTGGCCAACATCATTTCAAAAATGACAGGCGTCCCATTAAGTCGACTGACTGAAGGAGAGACAGCAAAAGTCTTGAAAATGGAAGAGGTGCTTAAAGGTCACGTCATTGGACAAGAGGAAGCTGTTGGAACTGTTTGCAGAGCCATCCGTCGCAGCAAAGCAGACATTAAAGACCCAAACCGCCCCATTGGAGCATTCCTTTTCTTAGGACCTACTGGCGTTGGGAAAACACTGCTTGCGAAACAACTTGCCATTAACATGTTCGGTGGAGAGGACGCTCTTATCCAAGTCGACATGTCAGAATATATGGAGAAATTTGCCATCAGTCGGATGACAGGTTCCCCTCCAGGATATGTAGGACATGAAGAAGGAGGCCAGCTCACTGAACAAGTGCGTCAGCGCCCTTACTGCGTTGTCCTATTTGACGAAATTGAAAAAGCTCATCCCGATGTGATGAACCTCCTTCTCCAAATTCTCGAAGAAGGAAGGCTTACCGATTCATTTGGGCGCAAAATCGACTTCCGCAACACGATCATCATTATGACCTCCAATCTTGGAGCAGAGCTGATCCGCAAATCCTCAGAGGTTGGCTTCAGTGTTCAAGAAGGGATGCTCGACTATAAGGGGATGCAAGAGAAGATCGAAGGATCTGTGAAAAAAGCCTTTAAGCCAGAATTCATTAACCGACTCGATGGCTTAATCATTTTCAAACCACTCGACCGCGCGCACCTCTTCCAGGTAATCGAGCTTGAGGTGAAGAAGTTCCAAAACCGCTTAGCGCGAAAAAAAATCCATCTTACTCTAGACGAAAAAGCAAAAGACTACCTCGTCCAAAAAGGGTTCCAACCAGAGTTGGGCGCGCGTCCGTTGCGCAGGGGTCTTGAGCAATATCTCGAAGATCCCCTTGCAGAAAAACTCCTGCAAAACCCTGGAAAAGGGGGAAGCTGGCTAGTTTCCGTTGAAAATGACAAGCTTTGCTTTATCGAGCAAGAACCTCCCCAATTAGAACCATCGTTAGCATCCGCAACACCAGAAGAACCGCACTCCAAGTCATAGTTTAGTAATATTGACTGCCTCATTTTGAGGCAGTTGATCCTTCATAAATCATCTTTTTTATTCCATCATCTCAAAAAAAATAAAAAAAATTTCGCTCGCTTGTTCAGCGCGCAACTCTCTGTTGTTTTTATCTATGAAAACACCCACTCCGTTGCACGCAAAAAACCAATAACTTCCACTCCATTTTTTCTTTTTTTTAATCAATTTAATTTTTTTTCTTGCACGGAAATTCATAAAAAAAATAACTTGAGCTCAAGTAGAACTCCTTACCAAGGTGTAGAGATGAGCAAAAAGAAATTGATCGCATTAACAACATTAGCAGCCGGAAGCATGGTCTCCTTATCAGCTGACCAAGCAGCTAAAGGCACAACAGGCACAACTAGCAGCGGCAACGCTAACATGACAAACTACGTCATCACTCCAACTGCTCAACCAGTCGTTGAGGGAGATGCTGACTTCTTCATCACAGCTGACTTCATTTGGTGGAAACCAAATCAAGAAGGAACACAAGTAGCTTATCCTGGCTATTCTGATGGAACTAGCAATGCTCCTAAAGGCAGTGCTGTATGCCCTAACTACTCTTTTGAGCCTGGCTTTAAACTCGGTATCGGCACAACAATGAAGCACGATACTTGGGACCTATATTTGAACTGGACATGGTTCCGTTCTGAAGATGTTAAAGGCCATCACAATGCTAAATCAAATGAGAACATGTGGACTGACCTCCGCGTTTCAAGCACTGGTAATAACGAACCACAACTTTGGAACGTACGTGAAGCTGACACTCGCTGGAACATGCACTTCAACGTGTTAGATTTAGAGTTGGGACGCAACTTCTGGATCAGCAAGTACCTCACACTTCGTCCTCATTTTGGTTTGAAAACTGCATGGATTCACCAAAATCAGCACACTAAGTATGAAGATCTAGCTACATTCGGTCAGCAATCCGTTCCAGAACACGAAGCCAAAATTGCTATGAAACAGCACTACTGGGGCTTAGGGATCCGTGCTGGTCTTGATACAGCTTGGCATCTGAACAGAAACTGGAGCATCTATGGCGACCTCGCTTTAGCTGCCCTCTGGACAGACTATGATGATTCACGTCGTGATAACTGGCAATCTTCAGCTGGCGGAACAACACTACGCACTTTCAGAGGTAGTAATGATGTCCATACAATCGAGCCTGTGTTAGAGCTCGGATTGGGCCTGATGTACCAAACATGGTGGCATAATGATGACTACCAATTCACAATCGCTGCTGGTTGGGAAGAACAAGTTTGGTTCCAACATAACCAAAACATCAATATCGGTTCTCCAAGACAAGGCAACTTTACTCTGCAAGGTTTGACAGTTAAAGTTGGATTTGAGTTCTAAGAATTTAGGTCTCTAGATCTTGAAGGTATCACTTGGCCACTCCCTTTGCGGGGAGTGGTTTTTTATTTTCATGGCTGGAACAAACTCAACGTATCCCCTCCGCTATTTCAGCTCAAATCAGCGTGTCGTTGAAGAGTTTGATGAGTGACTAAATATACTGCGTCCACTTCAAAGTTAGAGAAATTTCTGCCTCAGCATCTTCACTTTTTCGTTTGTTTCCATCGACCCTGTGCTTGCACAGGGCCTGCTTCAACAAGCAAAAAATTGAAGCGCTAAGTTTGAAATTTCTCTAACTTTGAAGTGGACGCAGTATATAAGGAAAAGCAATGAAATTAACTTACGATGATGAAGCAGACGCCGCCTATGTTTACCTCAGGGATCAGGATGCAGAAATTCCCCCAAAGGTTGCAAAGACAATCTCTTGTAATGAGCCATTCATCAAGCGGCTCATCAACCTCGACTTTGATAGCGACGGCCGCTTAATTGGCATTGAAGTTCTTCATGCTCAAAGTGTTCTTCCAACGCAGCTATTTGAATAGTATCAACAAAATTATTTAAACTCCCTTGTTTTCCCTGTCTGTGGTAAACTATTTCTATAATTTATTTTATATAGTGCTCCATGACTCAAAAAACTGTCATCATCGGAATGTCCGGCGGGGTTGATTCTGCTGTCTCTGCTTTGTTGCTCAAACGCCAAGGCTACAACGTGATCGGCCTCTTTATGAAAAACTGGGAAGAAAAAAATGCGCAGGGAGTCTGCACCTCTGAGGCCGATTTTGCCGATGTCGTGCGCGTCTGCGAACAGATCGACATTCCCTACTATTCAGTCAATTTTGTTCAAGAATATCAGGATCACGTCTTCACCCATTTTCTCAAAGAGCTGTCCCAGGGACACACCCCGAATCCCGACATCCTGTGTAACCGAGAAATTAAGTTCAAAGTCTTCCTCGAAAAAGCGCTCTCGTTGGGCGCTGATTATTTAGCCACAGGCCACTACTGTCAGACAACAGATGGACAGCTCATCAAAGGTGCTGATCCCAATAAAGACCAAAGCTATTTCCTCTACACACTCAATTCTGAGATTTTAAGCAAAGTCCTCTTTCCCATCGGCAGCATGGAAAAAACTGAAGTGCGCAGAATTGCCCAAGAACACCATCTCGCCAATGCAAAGAAAAAAGATAGCACCGGCATCTGCTTTATCGGAAAACGCAACTTTAAAGAATTTGTCAGCCAGTACATCGCCTATCAACCAGGAAACTTTGAAACACTTAGCGGACAGATTATCGGCACACATGATGGCATTGCTTATTATACAATTGGCCAGCGTAAAGGACTTGGGATCGGAGGTCCTGGCGAAGCTTGGTTTGTCGTCGGCAAAGATGCCAAACGTAACATTGTCTTCATCGAACAAGGGGATGACCATCCTTCGCTCTACACAGATCACCTTATCGCAACTGACATCAGCTGGGTTGCAGGAAAGCCTCCTTCTCCTCTTCCCTTCACCTGCACCGCCAAAATCCGCTACCGACAATCTGATCATCCCTGCATCATCGAATCGATTGATCAAGGGCATTTGAGCGTCCGCTTTATAGAACCCCAACGAGCCGTTACCCCAAGACAAGCTATCGTCTTCTATCAAGGCGCCATCTGCTTAGGCGGTGCAATGATCGCTCCTAATTAATTCAAATTCACCTTTCTATTTTCAATTAAATTGAAAATATATTATTGGTAAATAGAAAGGATCGAATTGGATAATATGCGCACGTTTTTATTTTTACTTTTACTGCTTGCCGGATGTGTTCCCGAACATAAAAAAGAGATGGCTGCTATTAAGGAAGCGCCAACGCTCAGCTCTTCAATGGATCAAGCGCTTTCCCGCGAAGATTTCCAACAAGGAGAGTGGCCAAGCGAGCAGTGGTGGGAACTATTTGAAGATCCGCAACTCAATGATCTGATCGAAAGAGGATTGCAGGATAGCCCCACACTTAAAACCGCTCAAGCGCGCGTGCAAGAAGCAGAACAAACAGCGCGAGCAGAACGCGCGCGCCTCTTGCCCCATTTAAAAGCTCAATACCTCGAACAATGGCAATATTTCAGCAAAAACGGATTTGTCGAGTCCTTTTACCCTTCCATTCCCGGAATCTCCTTTCCCGCAACTGCAAACCAAATCGATTTAACATTAAACTTCGAATATGAATTTGATTTCTGGGGAAAAAACCGCAAATTATATCAAGCAGCTTTAGGACAGCAGCGCGCACGCCAGGCAGAAGCCTCTCAAGCCACCTTAATGCTTCTCACATCCATTGCACAGACATACTTCCACTTACAAGCCAATTTAGCTCAACGGGAGATCCTCTTAGATAAAAAAGATAAGCGCACAGAGTTATATGAGCTCACTTCCCATCGAAATCGAGCAGGAATCGATCCTGTGATGCAAACATTAAGCGCCGAAAAAACCCTTTACGATGTCGATCAAGCCCTTTTTATCGTTGAAAGAGAGATTCAACTCAATTACCACCTGTTAAACATCTTAATTGGAAAAGGACCTGATGAACCTGCGTTAGAGCTCCCTCTCATAGCTGCATCCAATCGCCCTTTTCCTCTGCCAGAACAACTTACAGCCGATCTCTTAGCTCGCCGTCCTGATTTGCAAGCGCAAATCTGGCTTGTGGAAGCTGCAGCAAAAGAAATTGGAGCAGCAAAAGCCGATTTTTACCCCAATATCAACCTATCGGCATTTGGAGGCTTAGAAAGCCTTGCCTTCCGGAATCTCTTTAAGACTAGTAGCAAAATGGGAGGACTTGTTCCAGCAATAAGCTTGCCGATTTTTACTGGTGGCAGGCTTACCGCACAATTAAAAGGAAAAGTGGCAGCATTCAACGAAGCGGTCTTCCATTACAATGAACTCATTTTAAAAGCAGCTCAAGATGTCGCAGACCAACTCATCATCTTGCAAACAAAAAAAGACGAACTGCACGTTCAAATGAAAGCATTGACCCTCACCGATGAGCAGTATTACCTCAGCTTATCTCGCTTCTTAAAAGGGGTCAGCACATATCTGAATACTTTAAATGACGAAGAACATTTTCTTAATCAGCAACTGATCGTTGTAAATCTGTATTGCGATGTGAATTTAGCAACTCTCCAGCTCATTCGCGCGCTTGGCGGTGGCTACCATGCCCCTTATCAGGAGAAAAGATCATGACACTTCCTTCTGATCCCGAACATCCAAAACGCAAACGAGCCATGCTGATCACTTTAGGATGTTGCGTCCTCATTGGACTGAGCTATCTGTGTTATTGGGGATTTTATAGTAGGTTTTATGAATACACCGACGATGCATATGTCGATGGCAATATGGTGTATCTGACCCCTCAAGTTTCTGGAATCATTACAGAGCTCACTGTCGATAATAGTGATTTCGTGCCCAAAGGGCGCGTACTTGTCGAACTTGACCGCACCGATGCTGAAATCACCCTAAACACAAGTGTGGCACAATTAGGCCTTGCCGTGCGCGAGGTTTGCGGCATGTTCGAGCACGTACGCGATCTTTCTGAACAACTTTCAGCTAAAAAAGCGCTTTTAATTCGAGCCACACAAGATTTTGAACACCGGCAGGAACTGATTGAAGAAGGTGCTGTTTCCACAGAAGATTGGGAACATTCCGTCGCAGAACTCAAAACCGCTTTTGCCAATCTCATGGCCACCGAACACCAATTCATCGGAGCTGTTGCACAAGTGGAAAACACTTCGGTAGAATCCCACCCCAAGGTGGTGGCTGCCATTGAAAACATAAAGCAAGCCTATATCGATCTCAAGCGGTGTACTCTTCTCTCCCCTGTGACAGGAATTGTCGCGCAACGAAGCGCTCAGGTCGGAAAACAAATTGTCAAAGGAGAGCCTCTGATGGCAATTGTCCCCCTCGATCAAATGTGGGCAACTGCCAATTACAAAGAAATTCAGCTATCGAACATGAGAGTCGGACAACCAGTGGAAGTCACTGTAGACATGTGGGGAAGCGATGTGATCTTCCATGGAAAAGTTGTAGGCATTGGAGGAGGAACAGGCAGCATCTTTTCCGTTCTGCCCCCACAAAATGCTACTGGAAACTGGATTAAAATTGTCCAGCGACTCCCTGTTAAAATTGCATTAGATCCAGAGGAAATCGCAAAACATCCCTTGCGCTTAGGCCTTTCTTTGGAGTGCACCACAGATATTAGAGAAACCAATCGGCCACTCATTCCTGCAATCCCTCCTGAAGGACCTCTTTTTGAAACCAATGTCGTCTCTAGCCAAGAAACAGGTGTTGAAGTCCTTATTCGAGAAACCATCGAAGCTAATCTCTCAGCGATGTTCATCGAAGATATGCTCCCTCCAGGGAGTGGGGGGTAATCGATGAATGGAAAGCCTCTTCCACGCATTCCCCTGTTAATCTTGTCAATTGCAGTCTCGTTAGCTACATTCATGATCGTACTAGACTATTCGATTGCCAATGTCTCTATTCCTTACATCTCTGGCGATTTGGGGGTCAGCAACCAACAAGGGACCTATGTGATCACCTCCTTTGCAGTTGGCAATGCCATTGCGCTTCCCCTCACAGGCTGGCTGACCAAACGGATCGGGGCGATCCGTCTCATCGTCCTCTCTCTTCTCTTCTTTGTTCTCTTCTCAATTGCATGCGGCGGTGCATTGAATTACAACATGCTCGTGATCTCTCGGTTTTTTCAAGGATTTGTCGCAGGCCCTTTAATCCCTTTAAGCCAAACTCTCATCATCACCACCCATCCTCCCGAAAAAAAAAATGCCGCCCTTGCCCTCTGGAGTGCTATCATCATTACCGCTCCCATTTTTGGCCCCATTTTAGGAGGCTGGATCTCATATGATTATACCTGGCCTTGGATCTTCTATATTAATATCCCCGTCGGCCTAATCAGCGCTTTTGTCATTTGGACCATCATGAGCAAGAGAGAAACACCCATTGAAAAAGAGCCGATCGATTGGGTGGGGCTGATCTTCCTTATTCTTTTTGTCACTTGTCTACAACTCTTGCTCGATTTAGGAGAACAGTACAACTGGTTTCACTCCAATGGCATGCGCACTCTTGCTGTTGGATCTTCCCTCGGCTTCATTTTTCTCATCGTATGGAGTCTGAACACCAAGAAACCTCTGATTGAACTCTCCCTCATGAAGATCATGACCTTTAGCCTATCCATTTTATTTATCGCCATTTCCTATGGGATCTATTTCGGAACTGTGGTGTTAATCCCCTTGTGGCTTCAAGAGTACATGGGATATACCTCAATCTGGGCGGGGCTTGCAGTCTGCCCCATCGGAATCGCACCCTTGTGCTTTTCTAAGCCTATTGGAAAACTCGTTGCCAGGTTTGGGACGATCCCCTTGCTTGGTATCTGCTTTATCCTATTTGCAGTATCCTGCTTTTATACAGCCTACTTCGATACCGATGTCGATTTTTATACGATCGGCTTTTCACGATTTCTTCTTGGCTGTGCGCTGATTTTCTTGATTACCCCGCTCATCTCTCTGAGCGTGCTTGATCTTCCAGAAGAAAAGCTCCCCAGTGGAACTGGGATTTTCCATTTTGTTCGGGCCTTGTTTGGAGGTGTAGGCACCTCTATCTTTACAACACTCTGGATCCGCAGAACTCAATACCATCATCAGATTTTAGGGGAACATCTCACCCCTTTTTCTTCCCAATGGAACATGTACTTAAATCAACTCAATGAACTTGGATTTAAGGGAAAACAAGCGCTTGAGATAGCCAATGAAACCGTCGATAAACAAGCCGCAATGCTCGCACAAAACGACTGCTTTTATGTCATGGGATGGATTTTCATTGGATTGCTCTTATTTTTACCTCTTGCCTCATGGCAAAAGACCTCTAGAAAACACATCTGAAGAAAAAAACCGAAGTGATCAGTGGATCTCTCGATAAATTAGCCCAAAATCTTTAGCAAAGATTTCTCACTCTGGTCTGAGCTTCACCGTACAGAAGCTACCGCTTCTGTAAATGTTTTCCCTATGCGAAGATGGGCATAGCTCTTAAGAGCAGACTTTTACTTATCCCCCACGAATGCGGTGGCTTAACATCGATGCGGTTAGGGATGTCTGATTAAGCTCATCGGGTAAACAAACCTTTGCATTAAAATGATTTAGATTGTTTTCGTTCAAGGTTTCGTTCAAGGC
>CAYWSY010000026.1:0-22702 GCA_964461105.1 uncultured bacterium | reverse complement strand
CGGGAGCTTTCAATTCAGTCCTTTAGGGTGTCTTTGAACCGGAAGGGGTATATACCCCTTCCAGTTCAAAGGCACCCTAAATTAGAATCAAAAAAAATAACAAGATAATAGGATGGTAGGGTAGAAAAAGCATGGGTAATTTTCCTTATCCTGCCATCCTATTATCCTGTTATTTTTTCTTTATTCAACTTTGCAGGTATTCTGGGTAACTTTGAAGTGGACACAGTGTAAACTTAAGAATAAAATCGCTTCGCAATCTCCACCTCGCTCATCACGCTGATGATCGACTTGCCATAAGGGCAAAAATAAGGACTAGAAGAGCGTATTAACTGTTCATAAAGTGCTTCAGCTTCCTTAAGATCGAATCTGTGCTGACGCAATCTTGCAAAGCGGCTAGCTGAGCGCGCAAGCGCCCGCAACCTCTCTTGTTCTCCGCTCAAATCCTTTTCAATTGATGCCATTACTTCTAACAACTCGAAAAGACATTGCTCCACTTCATTGCTCTCAACAAATGCGGGAATCGCATCAACAAGAATCGTGTGTTTACCGCATGGGCGCAGATCAAACCTAAGCGCGCGAAACTCTTGTACATGCGCCTCTACAAGGGACATTTCACTCAAAGTCAACTCAACTGTAAGAGGAAGGAGAAGCCCCTGGGACGCCACTATCCCATTATGGGTGCGCAGCATCTGGTCATAAGCAATGCGCGCAGCTCCAGCTTTTAGATCTACTAAAATCAAACCTGTTTCTTCTTGTTCTCGACCAGGAAGCAGAGTCGATGCTCCATCGAGAATCAAATAATGCGATATGACACCGATCGAACGAAATCGAGGCGAAGGGGAAAGAAAATCGGGAATACTCTCTTCGCGCACTTCCTTCAAGCGCAAAGGGAATTGAATAGGTTCAGAAGAAGGAGTAACGCTTTCAGCAAAAGACCACATCGATGCTGTAGCAGCCGGCATCTGTGGATATTCAGCCCCTTGCAACGCCTGTGATACCGCCTGATAAACGGCGGATCTCACCTCCTTTTCTTCACGCAAACGGATCTCTTTTTTTTGCGGATGGACATTCACATCGACCAAATGCGCAGGGATCGTTACATGCAGCGCATAAATCGGATGGCGATCAGAGGCAAGTCTTGTCGCGTAGGCATCGCGGATCGCATAGGAAATCAGCGGACAGACAACAGGGCGATTATTGACAAAAAGGTATTGCCCTGTTCGATTATGCCGATGCAGGGCAGGGGATCCTACCACACCGGCTAATACACACACTTCCTGCGCAGATTCAAGTCTTAAGGCGTGTTTCTCAAAATCCTCTCCAAGGAGCGCTCGAGCTCTGCACACAAGCCACTCAGATAGTGTTCCCTGCTGAGACGCCTCAAGAGAAAATACTTCTCGATCCTGATGAATTAATTCAAAACCTACCTGTGGATGTGCTAAACTCAACAATGTCAGAATCTTTGTAATCTCAGCCGTACTCACTGAAGCCGTCTTCTGAAATTTTTTCCGTGCTGGAACATTATAGAATAATGAACGCACTTCAATCGTTGTGCCTCTAGCGCGAGCACCTACCTCCACTCGAAGGAGCTTGCCCCCTTCAATTTCAACACACGTTGCTTCACAAGCTTCAGCGGCCGTTAACACCATCATTTTGGAAACCGCTGCAATCGATGCTAACGCCTCTCCCCGAAATCCCATCGTCTGAAGAGAAAAAAGATCCTCCGCAGAACCAATTTTCGAAGTGGCATGTCTCTGTAAACAGAGCACAGCGTCTTCCCTTCCCATTCCAAGCCCATTATCACTGATGCGTAAGCGCAGAAATCCCCCACCCCATGTTTCAACACAAACCTTTGTTGCCCCTGCATCCACTGCATTTTCAACAAGTTCTTTGATCACAGAAGCGGGGTTCTCGATCACCTCACCGGCAGCAATCTGATTGATCGTCTCCTCCGACAAAACACGAATGGGGAATGACATATGACTCCATTAAGATAAATCCCTTCCGAATAATATCAGAATCCTTGCAGGAGTAAACCGATTTCCGATACACTCTAAGTGTCAGAAGCAATTCAAAAATACTCTATGCCTGCTAGATCCTTTGCAACAACTGTCGTAAAAACACTCCACTCAGCAGGCCACCTCGCCTATTTTGCTGGCGGGTGGGTGCGCGATATGCTTCTCAATGTCTCATCGGATGATATCGATATTGCGACCAGCGCTTCTGTCGAAGAAGTGCAAGCTCTTTTTCCTAAAACCATCCCTGTCGGGGTCGCTTTCGGGATCGTGATTGTCGTCGTGGAAGGACACCAATTTGAGGTGGCTACCTTCCGCAAGGACCGTGGGTATGTCGATGGAAGGCGGCCTTCAGGGATTGAGCCTGCAGTTCCTATTGAAGATGCAAAGCGGCGCGACTTTACGATCAATGGGATGTTTTTTGATCCCCTTACGGAAACTCTCCATGATTATATCGGCGGACAGGAAGATTTAAAACTGGGCATCATCCGCGCCATTGGAGATCCTCATGAGCGGTTTTTAGAAGACCGCCTTCGCATGATGCGCGCTGTACGCTACTCAACGAGGTTTAATTTTCCCATTGAAGAGAACACCTCAAAGGCGATTCTTGCCCATGCCTCCTCTCTTTTGCCAGCCGTTGCAATGGAACGTGTCTGGCAAGAATTCAAAAAAATGTCCCAGTTTGCCCACTTCGACAAAGGTCTGATTAGCCTGCATCAACTCAATCTCCTCCAAACCATTTTTCCAGCCTTACAACACGTCTCAATTGATGAGATTAAAACGCGATTGGCTCCGTTGCGCTTTTACCCGCCCAACCCTCCAACAATAGCCGAACTCCTCGAATTATTTCCCGGTTACGCCCTCCAAGATCTCCTCAATTTGTGCGACACACTCAAGCTTTCCAAACAAGAACGGGAGTATGTCGCCTATCTCCATCACGTCAAAGGGATCCTCGAAATGCCAGAATCTTGGCAGCAAGAACTCGAACTGAGCGAATGGGCGCGTCTCTATGCACATCCCCACGCAGCCACAACTCTGGAAATTGTCCTTGCGCGGTTTGCTGAACAACAGCGTATCCATCTCTTTTCAGAACATACCCAAAGAAAATTAAAGCTCTCCCCTTTCATTGAAAGAATTTTTGAAAACACCCCTGTTGTTCGCGCAGAAGATCTCATTGCCCAAGGGATCAAACCGGGAGTCAAATTGGGTAAACTCTTAAAAGAGGCGGAAAGGATTGCATGTAACTTAGGATCTGAAAATTGCTCTGAGGTGATTACCGCTCTTAAAAATTCCCCCCTTTGGTGCGATTAATGAAAAAAAAGATTCTCTTCCTTATTGCTCTTTCTTTATGCATTTACCTCGTCTTTCCCCCTCGCCCTTCCCTCAAACAGCGACTCTTGCTCCCATCTCCTTATCTCTCATTATCTGAGCTGGATGACAAAGAGCACCCATCGATCGATGAGATCTTAAGCCAACCCTTCTCTTATCTTGGAAAAGGCACGCAATCTTATGTTTTTGTTTCCAAAGACGGAACTTATGTTTTAAAATTTTTAAAGCAACATCCAACTCCCCGCTTCTTTGCTGACAATAAAAAAACGCTCAAACACCAACACAACCATATTGAAGCCGTTAAAGCCTGCGCGCTTTCCTGGAGCGAATTAAGAGAACAAACCGCCCTGTTATACATCCATTTAGAGCCAACACATCATCTCCAGAAAACAGTGACCCTATTTGATCGAAAAGGCAAAAAATGGGAAATTCCCTTAGATCAAACTTGTTTTCTCATTCAAAAAAAAGCAGAGCTGGTCTACCCCCATCTCGATCACCTTCTTTCTCTGCACGATCTGCAAGGGGCCAAAGAAGCGCTCCATTCAATTGTTACGCTCTTTAAAGATCTTGAATCCAAAGGAGTTATCGAAAACGATCCTGTCTTGCGCAAAAATTTTGGATTTGTTGGCAACCGAGCTGTTCAAATCGACTGCGGCACGATGAAAATCGATCCCTTACAACGGGGACATCAAGGTCAATTCATGCGTAGCCATGGGATGCGCAAAAATATCCGCCATCTAAAAACATGGGTTGAAGAAAACTATCCTGAATTTATTCCTGAACTGAGCTCGGAACTTGAGTTTGAATCCAGAGTTGGGCTTCTTGCTGAATGATGGGAATAAGTTCGATGCACTGACTTTGCGCCCAGTGATCGATAGCTCCTGTCACCCTCAATATTTCTCGCTGATAATTATGAGGGTAGACAAGGGATTCATCTGGAACAAACTGCCCGCAATCGATGATGACTGCTTGATCATTAATAAATCCGTAATTATGCCGAATTCCAATCCCTTGATCGCTAAATTTAGATCGACACCTTGATGCAACTACCCTTAACAGAGATTGGATGCATTGATGCGCCCGCTGATCTTCCCCTTTCTCCATCAACTCTAACAAATGGGGAAAGAGATGGTCAGCCTTGCGCTGCACAACAAATTCAGTGGAATCAAGATCAATCTCATAGCGCTCTCCAAAACGTCCAATCAAAGGAACTTGTTGTTTTAAATGACGCGTCTTATTTAAATGAATATAAATTAATCCAGTTTCACTTTTTAACTGTTCATAAGCAAGCTTAAAACTATTAAAAGTCATTTCAAGAAATTGAATTTTCTTGTCGACATGATTAAATCGATAACTTTCAAAGAGTGAAAAAGGGAAATGGTTTAACCATGTTTTGGGAAGCAAATGGTGCATTTTAAAAAATTTAAGCACATATCGCTGATCTTCACTCACAAATGCATAGCATTGCTGACCGCCATCCAAATAATAATAAGGTTGGGAAAACACCTCATGAGACAACACCTGCTCTTCGCTTTGAGAGAGCTCCTCAACCTCCCACATTTCTCGATAGCCGAGCGGAGAGGCGATCTTTTCAGGAGTAAATCCACGAGGACGAAAACAAAAAGGAAAACCTAACGTCAGAATGATCAGAGGGATCAAGATAACAGAAAAAGTTTTGATGAATGTATGGTATTTCGTTTGCATCCATGACCAAGCGTGCGTTCATAAAATGAGCGAGAGATGATCCTAACAAAAACTCCGCATTGACTCAAGAAACAAATTCAAAATCCCCATTCGACTCTTAAGTCTGCTTTTTGTTCGAAAAGATCGCTTCCAATCTCCGCCCCATACCTCGCAGACAAGGTCACAGCTCCATTCAGATCCCACGTCACTTCCGCACCAGGGGAAAACCGGTTCACAGTTCGATGATAGGTCCATACAGTAAATGTTTGATCTTGGCCCTGCAAACTTGAGGTATAATTCCGATTGTAAAGGGGGATGCTTGTAATCAAGCTCATCCATATTTTTGGGAACCAACATCCATGACGGGTTTTAAAACTCTTCGTAAGAGAAATCCCCTCTTCTGCTCTTAAAAACCCAAAACTCTTATCCGAAACTGAAAGGTTCAGGCTCTGGGCTCCATGCTCTTTAAAATGATCTTGATGTAGGAATGAATAGTCCAAATTGAAGAACGGTTGCAGGTAAACAGGGCCCGTTTTAATATCCCAACCACCTCCCAGATGAGCATTGAGATCGTATCCTCGATGGCGACTCTTAGCATTCCGATGCACGCCGGTGAAATGGATATGTCGCGTTTGCTTGAAAAAATCGATCCCACCGAGCACCGAGGCTTCAATATAACCCCATTTCCGTGCATAGTCAGCATAAAGTGCGACAAAACCGCTTGGGAAATGAGCATGCCCCATCCCACCACTCCAATTGAGATAGGTTGCATTTCCTCCTAATGCCAATCCAAGCACAATGTTATTCATGAAGCAATAATCCCCTCCCAGGACAAGACCGCCTGTCCATGCGTGAAATCCCCTCTCATCATGCACCGGCTTTTGCCATATATCTAATCCAAAGGGCTCCATCCAGATCGTTGTCCCTGTAGCCACACACGCTTCAACTAAATGCTTGCAACACTGTTCTTGGGAGTGGCGGTTTAAAAATGAAGCAATGTAGCTCCGCACATCGCTCGTTAAAAGGCCAAATTCGCCAAATTGAGCGGGATGAAGTTGATCTAAGGCTTTAATTTGTTGGTCGCCATTCAGACGTGCCATATCGATGATCACTCCAATGAGATCTTCTTGTGATGGAATTGGCTGACCATTTGCAAAATAGTGTAAAGACTCTAAATAATGGAGCACTTGAGCCGGATTATGCTCCGTAATTTGAGGGGCATGCGGAAGCACATTGTTTCCTGTCGATTGCAACAAAACAGTGGTGGGGGTATACACAATACTCAGTCCAGAGGGGATGTGGGTGACAGGAAATTGCCCCGTCACTCCGCCTAGCGTCGCATCCACAATCGTATAAGTATCCGCACCTGCAAAGACCGGTCCCAACAGAATCACATCGAGCGTTGACGCTGAGATATCCGCAGCTCCCGGTGTCACAAGAAGCTGGCTATTTTTGAGAACTGCTGCATGAGGATCGACCTCGATAAGGAGGGTTCCAGAGCCCGAATAAGCAGCGGCTGTGAGTACCCCAGGAGAATTTCCTGGAGCTACAATCCCGTTATTCAAAATAGCCCCCACTGAGCCCGTTCCACCTAAAAAAGCAAGCGGATTGACTGTAATCGGCACAGGAAGGGCCCCATTTGCAAATAAAAACCCATTGGCAACGGTGACACTCCCTCCATAAGTCAAGCTATCTCCCTCAACAATTAAGGCTCCTAAACCTGTTTTTGTGAGCGCTCCTGTTCCTGTAAAGACAGGAGATCCATTCAAAATGAGAGCTGCCGCAGAAACTTCAATGGTTCCTGCCGTCATCAAATTAAACTCTCGCGACGAAATGGTTCCCAACATCCCTGTAATCTGCAAAGTAGGGTTCATTCCATTGAAATGGACAATTCCTGTGGAAATGCCTAAACTCGCATCGCGAGGGATGGCTAACGTTCCATTGGTAAGAAACGTGTCCCCCAAATAAGTGTTTGTTCCCGAAAGAGCAAGCGTTCCTGTTCCCACTTTTGTCAAGGATCCACCGCCGCTTACGACCCCTGAAAAAGCAGTTGAATTGGCAGTTCCGAGAGTTGTGTTCATCGATGCAAAATTTAACATCCCGCTTGTTCCAGACAAATCTCCAATCGTCAGTGTTGCTAACGCACTTGCATCAAACTCCCCACCATTAATGGTCAGGTTATTTCCGGAAGGAAATGACGCTGCCGTTAGAATCGTCAACGTACCATTATTAACTGTTGTGAGCCCCGTGTAACTATTCATTCCTGAAAGACTGACATCCCCGTTTTGTAGGGTCAATGTTCCAGAACCACTCATATTGCCAGCATACGTTCCCATCCCAACTTGGTCGAATACAACACCTGCATTGTTCAAAATGGCACCTTGAAGGCTTGTGGTCGTTCCCTGCAATATCCCCCCAGAGACTGTTGTGCCACCTGAATAGGTGCTTGTCCCTGAAAGAATCAAGGTCCCGCTGGACTGCTTAATCAAAGATCCGCCAACGCCGCTGATTGTTCCTCCAAAAGAACCAGAGCTGACCGTCAACGTTTGTGCACCAAGCGCAATGAATCCTGTCAGCGTCGTTGCAGTTCCAGAGAGCACTCCAACTGTCGTTGAGCCCGCAGCAGTACTGATATCAAAGGTCCCAGTGTTGATATTGAGATTGCCACCTGAAAACAAAGCCCCTGCTCCCGTTAAAGCAAGCGTACCTGCATTAATTGTCGTTCCACCAGAATAGGTATTTGCATTAGAGAGCGTAAAGGTTCCAGAGCCCTGTTTAATCAGTGCTCCCGAACCTTGAATTACCCCTGCGAAAGCTGTCGAGTTAGCAGTTCCTAGTATCGTTTGTACGGCAAGATCAAATGTCCCTCCTGCTGCCGTCACATCCCCAAGGGTCAATGAGGAAACGGCACTCGCATCAAAGGCACCAGAAGTAATGGTTAAGTTATTCCCCGAAGGAAGGGGTTCTTGAATCACAAGGGAACCTCCACTTACCGTAGTAAGCCCTGTGTAAGCATTCGTACCAGACAAAGTCAATGTTCCTGAATTGACCTTCGTAAACCCTCCCGATCCAGTGATCGATCCGGAAAAGGAGGTCGAGTTAGCAGTGCCGGCGGTTGTTGTCATTGAAGCTAACTTTAGCTCTCCTCCAGCCCCTGAGAGATCTCCGATCGTAAGCGTTGCAAGTGCACTCGCATCAAAGATCCCAAGATTAACCGTTAAGTTGTTTCCAGAAGGAAAAGCTCCGATCACTGACACGGCAAGCGTTCCCTGATTGACAGTCGTCGTCCCTGTGTAGCTGTTCATCGCGTTCTGCAGGTTAAGCGTTCCTGTTCCCTGTTTGATCAAAGAACCTCCAACTCCACTGATCAACCCTCCAAAAGAGGTCGAACTCGTATCGCCTGTTGTAAGCGCATTACTTCCTAAATTCACAAATCCCGTAGCATCTCCAGAGAGTGCCCCAATGGTCACTCCTGATCCAGCTCCACTGATATCAAACGTTCCCATCGTGTTGATGGTCACATCGCCTGTTGCATTCAATGTACCTGGTGACAGAAGAGCTAGCGTTCCAGCGCTAATTACGGTCCCCCCAGAATAGGTGTTTTGACCTGTGAGAGAAAGAGTTGCAGAACCAATTTTTTGCAACGTGCCACTACCAGAAATCACGCCGCTCATGGTGGCAGGATTCGCTCCACTATCAATTGTTCCTATCACCCCTGATCCAATGGAGACTCCTAATGAAACGGTCATTGCAGATGTCAATTGCAAGGTGCTGTTTCCAGAAAAATTCACATTTCCTGTTCCGAGTTGATTTAATGCTGAAATGGAAAGGATCCCATCATTAATCGTAGTCCCCCCCGAATAGGTATTTGCAACAGGAGTAGTGATCGTAAAGGTTCCAGCGCCCTGTTTAATCAGCGCTCCCGAACCTTGAATCACCCCGGCAAAGGAGGTCGAGTTAGCAGTTCCAAGCGTCGTTTGCGTGGCGAGATTAAATGTGCCTCCTGTTGCACTCACATCTCCAAGGGTCAGTGAAGAAACTGCACTCGCATTAAAGGTGCCAGAGGTGATGGTCAGGTTATTTCCTGAAGGAAGGGGCTCTTTAATCACAAGAGAACCTCCACTTATCGTGGTGAGCCCTGTATACGCATTGATGCCAAACAAGGTCAACGTTCCTGAATTGACCTTCGTAAACCCTCCCGATCCAGTGATCAATCCAGCAAAAGAGCTCGAGTTGGAAGTCCCTACGGTCGTTATCATGGAAGCGAGTTTTAACTCCCCTCCAATTCCAGAGAGATCTCCGATTGTGAGCGTTGTAATGCTACTTGCATCAAAGGTCCCAAGATTGACCGTTAAATTGTTTCCTGAGGGAAAAGCTCCGATCGTTGATACAGCAAGCGTTCCCTGATTGACAGTGGCAGTCCCTGTGTAGCTGTTCATCGCATTCTGCAGGTTAAGCGTTCCAGTTCCCCGTTTAATCAAAGAACCTCCAACCCCGCTGATTAACCCCCCAAAAGAGGTCGAGCTTGCATTTCCTGTTGTAAGCGCATTGCTGCCTAAATTCACAAACCCCGTGGCATCTCCAGAAAGAGCCCCAATGGTCACTCCCGATCCAGCTCCGCTGATATCAAATGTTCCCATCGTATTGATGGTCACATTTCCTGTTGCATTCAATGTACCTGGTGACAGAAGAGCTAACGTTCCAGCGCTTATGATCGTTCCCCCAGTATAGGTATTTTGATTTGTGAGAGAAAGAGTTGCGGAACCGATTTTTTGCAATGCGCCACCGCCTGAAATCACGCCGCTCATTGTAGTAGGATTCGCTCCAACATCAATTGTTCCTATCACCCCCGTCATGATCGAGACACCCGGAGAGAAGGTCATTGCTGCTGTCAATTGCAGGGTACTGTTTCCAGTAAAACTCACATTTCCTGTTCCCAATTGATTTTGTGCAGAGATGGAGAGGATCCCTCCTTTAATCGTAGTGCCTCCCGAATAGGTATTTGCAACAGGGGTGCTGATCGTAAAGGTTCCAGAACCCTGTTTTGTTAAAGAACCACCTAACCCTCCATCTTGAATTAAACCTCCAAAGGCCAGGGGAGAATTGCTCGTTCCAAATGTCAAATTCCTTCCTCCTAGTTGGAGAAAAGCTCCCGCAGGCGCGGTCAGGTCCCCGATCGTTGTCGTCGTCGCAGAAATGCCTGCAATACTAAAGCTCGCAGCAGCATTAATCTGCACACTCCCTGTGGCAGTCAATGAGCCACCACCAGACAGAGCCAAGGTCCCCGCCTGGATTGTTGTTCCCCCATCGTACCCGTTTGCTTGGGTCAGTGTCAGTGTCCCTAAACCAGCTTTTGTAAGCGCACCTCCTGTTCCATTAATGGCACTGAGAAATGTCAATGCTTTTGGAAGAGTATCCTCAGTGTTGATGGTTGCATTGACGCCTGAATTGATCGTCATCGGATGGTTAAAATTTGCGATCACATCAGAATTTATAATCGTTCCATTCCCAGAAAAAACAAATGAACCTGTTCCAAAGCTCGCATTACTTCCGTAATAAATAGAGGCCGTATCAACCGTTGTGGTTCCTGAGTAACTGTTAGTTGCTAAAAAAATAATCCCATTTCCAAATGTAATCCCTCCAACTCCACTCACCTCTCCATTAAGAGCGACCTCTTGGGTTGTTGTGATCGTTCCTGTACTGAGCAAATTCACTGCGCGATTCGTTGTCAAAACGAGCAGTGGCGTGCAGTGAAGGGTGCCTCCATCAAAGTTGATTTCAGCAGTTGAATCTCCTAAGAAACTATCATTTTGAACACTGAGAATCCCGTCGCTGAGAGTCGTCGAGCCCGTATAGGTATTTGCAGTTGTTAATGTGAGCGTTCCTGCTCCCATTTTTTCAATCCCTCCGCCAAATCCCCCTCCTACAGGCTGATCGCTTGCAATCATGGTGCCGATTGATAAGGATCCTGAAATGTCAAAAATAGCTGTTCCCCCAGCCGTCGGATTACTTCCTGCCATCAAAAACAGATCCGCTCCAAGCGCCTGCCCGTTGCTTCCTCCCGAGCTTCCTGTTCCCATGGACACAGAATTTGCACTCAGTGTTGGATCTGTCAATGTGATCGCAGCTCCTTGCTGAACAAAGAGAGCTCCCCCTAACCCAGCACCACCTCCACCACCGGGAGATGCCCCACCATTACCCCCTCCGAAACCTCCCGTTCCACTTCCCGTAGTTCCGCCGCCGCCCCCACCACCGAATCCTCCGTGACCTCCAGTCCCTATACTTCCGCCACCGCCACCGCCAAAACCCCCTTGGCCTCCCTCAGCAAATGCTCCGCCACCGCCGCCGCCAAAATCTAAACTCGATCCGCCACTCCCTGCTGTATTAAAAGTAAAGCTACCCGAAGCGCCGCCACCTCCAGCTCCGATCCCCCCTGACCCTCCATTGCCTCCAGTAAAACCTGTCGACAGATACACGCCGCCACTTCCACCACCGCCACCACCTCCTCCGGTGCCACCTGCACCTCCACTACCTCCCACTCCAGGAATCGCCGGACCCGTTGCATTTGTCCCTGCAGTTCCGTTCGCACCGCATCCACCAGGACCTCCACCGGCGCCACCTGCAGTTCCCGTTCCAGAAGGGGGATCGCCACCTCGACCGCCGCCACCGCCACCGCAATTGGCGCCGCCAGCAGACAATGTTCCATTTGAAGTCGTTCCCCCACCGCCGCCACCATTTCCACTACTTCCATTGGCACCAGCTCCGAGAAATCCCCCTCCACCACCCGCACCTGGAGTCACACTCACTTCCGCATTTCCACCAACTCCCCGCAACCCGCCGCCGCCGCCTCCCGCAACTCCGACTGAAAGGGAATTATAACCACTCCCTCCACTTCCCGAAAATCCGCCACCACCACCACCCGCATTATTCGAAGAAGCGCCCCCAGTTCCACCAACTGCCTGATTATTGGAAAAGACCACATTAGACAAAGAGATTTGGGCTCCATCTGCAGCAAAAAGCGCTCCTCCCGCGCCCAAGCCGCCGCCACCCCCTGCATTTCCTCCAGATCCCCCTTGCGCTCTCCCTTGATTGATCGTAAGGTCGCTCATCGAAACAGAGAGGGGCGTCCCTTCACCTGTCCCCACGAAAAAAACCTGAACCAAATTATTTCCATCGATCACTTGACCACCTGATGGCCCGGTGATCGTAAGTCCCCCTGTTTGCGTAATGATCGGAAGAGGAGATGCCAATGTAATCGTCCCAACAGACATCGTCCCACCATTGAACGTGATGGTATTTGGCCCTGCAGTTGAATTTGCTTGGTTGATCGCATCGCGAAGCGTATTGGCCCCGCTATCTGCGTTCGAAGTGACATCAAATGTAGCTGCACATAAAGAATCGCTTAGCAATGTAAAAGCGACTAAGGATGCTATTAATCGATGCGACATGTCTTAAATTCTCCAAAATCACGCTCGGTACAAAACAAGCAGCGTGCGATCATCAAATAGGGGAGCTTTTTGAGAAAAATTCTCCACTCTCTCTAAAATCGCCTCACTTAAGCGCTCTGCAGAAGTCCCCCCTTCCGTTTTAATGACATCGAGCAATCGTTGCATTCCAAAAAGTTCAAAATAAGGATCCTGGGAATCGGTAATCCCATCGGTAAAGAGCACTAACGTATCCCCTGACTTAAGTTCAATAGAAGCTGTATGCACGGTGATTGAGGGAATCACTCCAAGCGCAATTCCAGGTGTATTGAGCTCCTCAATTTCTCCATTTGACCTGCGCAGAATCGCAGGAAGATGTCCACAACTGGCATAGTGCAAGCGGGAGGATCCCGCATCCAACATCCCCACCCAAGCTGTGACAAAGTTTCCTGAATCTGCGGTATCCAAACAAAAAAGCGCATTAGTTTGTGACAGCATCTCTGCAAGACTCTCACTTGTTCTAGCAAAACTGCGCAGCATGCTGCGCACAAGGAGTGAATATAGACAGGCTGAAATCCCCTTGCCCGCCGCATCTGCAATCGAGCAGACAAGCGTTTGATCCGGCGTAATAAACATATCGTAAAAATCGCCTGCAACCTCCTGCGCCCCTTGAAATCCCGTTGCGATTGCAACGCCAGGAAAATCAGGCTTATGCTTGGGAAGAATACTGCGTTGAATGTCGTGACCAATCTTTAACTCTTTGGAAAGGATCTCGCGTGCGACCCGCTCTGCTCTCGCCTCTTCGATGTGACGAATCACCGCATCGATCATGCGATTAAACATATGCCCCAATGCGTTAATCTCAAATCCCATGTTATCGTGATGGTAACGTGCAAGCATATTCCCTCGTTCCACTTGCTCCATCACACCAAAAAGAGCATTGAAAGGACGGGAAATTCGAATCGTGATCAATAACGCCAATCCCCCTCCAATCACAAGAAAAATCACCACGGAGTTAAATAATTGAGACAGCAACGCAGACGAAGGGAGGATCGAGACCGTGTTAGAAGGGGCATGCGCAAGCAAATAAAACGATGTCCCCGGAACCGGAACGCGAACCCCTAACCACCGCTTTTTTTTCCCGAAAATACTTAAATACGATTTCCCCTCAGAAGAATTTGAAATTTGTTGAAACAGCTCTTCTGCGTCATAAATGGGAGTGATGGTAAAGAGCCAAGCATTGTGCGCATCAAAAGCATCTTTTTGATTGAGAAAAACATCCCCATTTTGCTCCACTAAAGAGAGTTCAAAAGGGATCGGAACATTGCTTGCAAGCGCAATCCAATTGAGCCACGCCAAAGCATCAAGCCCAATCGTCAACGTCCCAAGCTCTGCTTGCGTTTTTCCTGGACCTGTTGCTTTTGAGACAAAAATTTCTTTTAACCCTTTAACAGGATCTGATCCTAAAAAAACACTATGACCATGCCTCACTGCCCGTCGCTGCTCATCTGCAAACAGATTTCTTTTCCCAACCAATTTGGGATCAGCGGAAAGGGTGCAGACAAACTCCCCTTTCTCATCAATCTCCTGAAAGAACACAGAGTCGTTATTTTGTTGTTTAGCCACCTCAATAAACATTTGGGTTAACGTTTCTTTGGAAAGTTCAACACCTCCAAGAGCCCCCTGAACACCAATTGCAGAATTTAACACCTCAGCCGTATTGAGTTTATCTTGAATCATTTCCTCTGCAAAACGAACTTTCCCAGTCACAATCGAACTTAAACTCAAAACCAATACTTTTTTTCTAAAATGATAATCTTCCACATAGCTAGACCACCCATGAATCATCAGAGGAATGACCAAAAAGACAAGCGCAACGAAAAACACACGAAACCCCAATCTTCCAATGGAAGCAGAGCTCGCATTTCCCACGGAAAAAGGTTTTTTTCCCTGCGGTTCTGTCTTGTTTGTGAATCCTGAATGTGCCATGATTTTGGATCAATTCTAGCAAGTTAAGTTAAATATTTTATGTATACACAAGAGATTTCGAGTTTACAACATCCAATTGTCAAACATTTGGTAAAAGTGCGCCAAGACAGAAGCTACCGGTCCGATGTTAATACAGTGCTGATTTCTGGGATTAAACTTGTCACAGAACTCTCTTCTCTCTACCCATTTAAAACACTTCTCATTGCAGAAGGGTACACCCCTCCCATTCCATTGACATCAGAACGGTGCTACGCGGCTCCCATCTCTATCTTAAAAAAAGTGACCGGCCTGAATGAACCGGAGCCCATTGCAGCTGAAATCGCGCTGCCTCCCCGTGCGCCTTTTTGCGGGATTACCAGATTGCTCGTGCTCGACGGGATCTCAGATCCTGGCAACGTCGGCACCTTGTTTCGTACCGCTTTAGCCATGAATTGGGACGCCATTTTTTTAACCCCTCACACAAGCGATCCCTTTAACGACAAAGCGCTCAGAGCTGCAAAAGGAGCCACCTTTAAACTCCCCTTTCAGTCGGGCTCTTATGAAGAACTCCTCTCCTTAGTGCAACAAGAAGGACTGCACCTTGTCATCGCTGATGCACATGCTAAAGAGTCATCACACACACACCTCCCCGTTGCGCTTGTCCTCGGAAATGAATCTCATGGAGCATCTTTACAACTTAAATCCCAAGGCACCGGCATGAGCATTTCCATTAATCCTGCCATCGAATCCCTCAACGTCGCTGCAGCAGGTGCGATTCTCATGGATCGCCTCTCTCGAGGATCTCATGTCTAAACACGACTCATTCTATCGAGCAGAAGAAGACTTTCATTCTCGCGACAAAAAACAACACCGTAAAGACAGAAAGATTGCCAGCCAAAAAGACCGCTCTAAATACAAAAAAACAGATCAAGACCAACTCAAAAAAATTGCCCAAGCAGCCCCTGATGAAAAAGAGAATGAAAACCTGCTAAGAGGAAAAGTGTTGAGCATCACCCCTGAAGGGATCCTTGTTAATGACACATGCTCAAACTACCTCTGCTCGCTCAAAGGCTCCATGAAACAAGATAAAAACAGAATTAAAAACCTCATTGCCGTTGGAGACAACGTCCGCTTTGAAGATCGGGGGCAGGGGCAAGGGATCATTACATCCATTGAAGAGCGCACCTCGATCCTCTCGCGCGCAGATAACCTCTCGCGCAATAAAGAGCAGCTCATCGCCGTCAATATCGATCAAGTCGTCATCACTCTCTCCGTTTTCACCCCTTCACTCAAACCCTCTCTTGCCGACCGCTACATCATTGCCACTGAAAAAGGAAACATGCAGCCACTACTTGTCGTGAACAAGATCGATCTGTTTGACCATCCCCCTGAAAAAACAACCCCCATTGAAGTTGAAGCTGAAAAAGAACTTTTCGATGCCTTTGTTTCCGCCTATCAAAACCTGGGAATTCCCCTCATTGCGTTGAGCGCCCATACAGGCGAAGGAATCGATGCATTAAAACAAGCAATGAAAGGAAAAACATCCGTCTTCTCCGGTCAATCGGGATCGGGAAAATCCTCTCTTATTAATCTTGTTGCTGGCACTTCTCTTGCCACAGGAAAAATTGTCCAAAGCACGCGCAAAGGATCTCACACCACCACAACGACCCAGCTCATTGAGCTCGAAGAAGGGGGCTTTTGCATCGATACACCCGGCATTAAAAGTTTTGGACTCTGGGATCTCGAAGCGCAAGATCTCGCTGCCTACTATCCAGAAATTACAGAAAAAAGCTCAAAGTGCCGTTTTCCAGACTGCTCCCATATGAATGAACCCAATTGCGCCGTCCAGCAAGCCGTTGAAGAGGGAACCATTTCTTCCTTGCGCTTTGAATCCTATTGCGCTTTAATGACCTCGCTGTCTGAAGAACACCGACATAGGTAATGCGATGGAGACGATTCAATCAATTCAAGCCCTTGAAATCCTCGACTCAAGAGGCAATCCTACCCTCGAAGTGATTGTCAAAACGTCTGGCGGATATCTTGGCAGAGCGGCCGTTCCTTCAGGAGCTTCAACAGGAGAACATGAAGCCATCGAGCTGCGCGATGGGGATCCTAAACGCTTCGGTGGCAAAGGCGTATTAACAGCCATCTCCAATGTCACCGGCCCCTTATCGCAACTCCTCATAGGAAAAGATGTCACCACTCAATCGGACATCGATCGGTTGATGGTTGAAGCAGACGGAACCCCAAATAAATCTCGGTTTGGCGCAAACGCCATTCTCGGTATTTCTCTTGCATGCGCCCACGCAGCTGCAGCCACTCAGAATATCCCCCTCTATCGAGCGCTTGGAAAAGAAAAAGCCACCCTCCTCCCCATTCCCATGATGAACATTCTCAATGGCGGCGCGCACGCAGATAACAGCCTCGACTTTCAAGAATTCATGATCCGCCCTATAGGAGCTCCCAGTATCAGAGAGGCAATCCGATGGGGGACAGAAATATTCCACTCTCTTAAAAGCTTACTTAAGCACTCTGGATATGCTACATCCGTAGGCGATGAAGGAGGCTTTGCTCCCAATTTAAGTTCAAATGAACAAGCACTCGACTTCATCTTACAAGCAATTGAACAAGCAGGTTTTCGGCCTAAAGATCAAATCTCGCTAGCGCTCGATTGTGCAGCCTCTGAATTCTATGATCCCGCCACACAGACCTACATCGAAAAGAAAAAAGCCCAAGCAAAACAGCCTTTTGTCAAACGCACCGCTAAGGAACAAGTGGCCTACTTAAAAAATCTCACCCAGCGCTATCCCATTGATTCCATCGAAGATGGCCTTGATCAAAATGATTGGGCCGGCTGGAAACTACTCACAGAAACACTTGGGAAAACAATTCAAATTGTGGGAGATGACATCTTTGTCACCAATCCCCACTTCTTACGCAAAGGGATCTCAGAAAACGTAGGGAATGCCATCCTCATTAAAGTAAACCAGATCGGTACCTTAACAGAAACACTCGAGACGATCTCCCTTGCCCATGCGCATGGGTACCGCACCATCATCTCCCACAGATCAGGAGAAACCGCCGATACCACTATTGCCGATATCGCAGTCGGCACAAGATCTGGTCAAATTAAAACAGGCTCCCTCTCCCGCTCCGATCGCGTTTCCAAATACAACAGACTCATTGAGATTGAGCAGGAACTTGGAAAAGCTGCAAACTATCCATCATGCTCATGACTCTCTTGGCTCGCAATTGATTTTCCGCTGCCACATCCACCCCACGCCGGATAAACTCTGGCTGCGCGCTCATCAAAATGGTATGAGCGGTAAGCGGTTTCATTGGCTCGTTTAAGCTTAATTCATACACCACACCAAAAAGTTTCCCCACCTTAGAAACCACATCCCCCTGATTCACAAAAGAGACAAAACCCTCCTTTCTTTCTTTCGGAAGTGCCTCCCATTTTTCAATGATCTGATTCGATACACCAGGAAGATTAAACGCGACAGACCCCCTCTCTGCTAATAAGTCCTGTTCAAAAATAAACGCGTAGGCCGCTAAAACCCCTCCTAAACTATATCCCATCGTCCGAGCCTTCGTTCCTCTGTCTGCCATCTTTTGAAGCCAAGCATGGATTTTCGATTGCGCCTGTTGAAACGTGTAGAGACCGGGACCTGCCAAATCCACATCGCTCATTAAAGACGCCCATCCTCGAGGAGAATCCAAAGAAAAGTCCGTCCCCCGAAATAAAAGCAGCGGAACCCCCTCTTCTAACGGCACAAACCCATAAGCCGGCATCCCCATCCACAAATTAAAAACCACATCAATTTGATAAGGAATTAATCGAAGCCCATCAGCACCCCCATCCATTGGCAGCAACCACACTTCATTAACATGCAAATCGCGATACGCAAGCACCTTAACCAGCAATTCGTCTGCGGCAAATTGCTGCAGCTTACGATCAGACATTTGAAGCGCAATCCCCTTGAGCACACACTGAGCTTGCTTGAGATCTGGAAGATAAGACGTCACCCTTCCAACAAGAGGTTGATATAGGGAAAAGAAGCCATGTAGCAATTCAAAATGCCTCATGAAAGCACTTTCACTTCGGAAAACCAATGGGAGAGCTGGAACAGAAAGAGCGTAGGAGCGCTGCAACTGATCAAGCCTCCAAGATAAAAATTCATCGAGGTTGCGCAACACTTCCACCCGCACCTTATTTTTCCATGCCACCTTTTCAGGCACCGGCTCCTCCTCACAAGGCTCCATTGCAAAACAGGAGATCGCAAGAAGCAGGAATAATCCAATATAATGCATCTGTTATGGCCTAAAAATAGTGTCAATTGCCTCGCCAAACCGCTCCTTGATCGATGGAAGATCAATCGGCAGATACTCATCATCTACAGTTTTTGCAGCTAAAATACGCAATTTCGGAGAATTAAAAATATCGCTTTGGTTGGTAAACCGAGCCAACACTTTATCCGTCCCATTATGGATGGAAAACTCATAAGGACTTCTGCCGGCATTAAAGCGCGCTGTCACCACATAAGGCCAATGGTGAGGACTAAAAATCGACTGACCTTGCAACACTTCATTAAAGAGATCCTCGCCAAATAAATAATGAAACACAGACGGAAAAATATCCATATGAGAGCTCAACTTTCGATCGATCCATTTAGCCACCTGTTCTGTTTCTCCAAATTTATAATATAAAGGCACATGCGTTTGTTGGTGACTCAATGCTGATGCATGAAATAAATACCCTTGTTCATAAAATTCCTCCGCGTGATCCCCTGTAACGACCACAACAGCATCCTTTCCTCCCGGATATTCATTGAGAGCGTGAACAAATTTTCCAAACAGCCCATCGACAAAATGCAGCGCATTTCGATATCTGTTTCGAATCCCCTCCAACCCCTTGTTGCTCACTGCCGCCTTAAAATAATTCACCTGAGACTCGAATGGATGGAAATGACTCTCTGTTTCCATCGGCCAGCTATAATCATGATGAGTCGCATCTAAAAAGACCAAAAACACCCTTCCCGAAGAGACAGAAGGATTGCGCATCTCCTGAATCATCTGATCAACAACATATTGATCCTTCTGAAAGACCTCTTCAAACTCAGAACACTCAAAAGATGAAAACCGATCAGCAAGATAGCACGATTCCCCCAAAATCAACTGATCCATATCAAAATAATTCAAGCGCGCAGACGAATAGACATACACCTTATAACCCATTTTTTTAAGCAAGCGCAAAGGAAGAGCTCCCCCTTTCCAATTCTCATGCGTCATTTTCCCAAAATAAAAAGGAAACTGAGAAAAAAAGATCGAAAACCAAGAAAGCTGCGTTGCATTCGCATTAGAAAAAGCCAAATCAAACGAAACATGATCCTGCTTAAATTGATGTAAGTTGGGAGCGATCTTAGGCGTGATATAATCTTCGCGTAAACTCTCCATGACAAATAAAAAAATGTCTGGCTGCCGAGAGAGGGAAAATGCACGAGAATCTAATTTTCTAAATACAGCCTCCTCTTCCTCAGGCTCTTTCAAAGGATGTTCTAATGTCACATATTCTTTCTTTACCGGAAGAAATGTATTTTTCCACGGAAGCGTATGCTCATAGGTTTCAAAATGGGTCGCCACCGTATAGCCAACCGTTGACGTTTCCCATACAAACAAAAACAACCCCGTCGTGCATATGACTGCCGCCAATTGAGAATAAGAGACAACAAAAGGACGGCGATCCGTCCACGTCTCAGAGATGCGATACAACCACACACCGCCAAGAATCACACTAAGCACAGCGCCACCAGCTACCGCCCAAATAAAGAGCGACACATTACTTGCAAGAAGCAGCTCGATAAAATTCTCATAACTCCCTTGAAGCACAAAATGCAGCGAAAACCAAAACGACATCCCCATCAAACGGAGCAGAGGAAAATCAATCAGATGCGTGAGCAATAAAATAAAAGCCAATCCAATAAAGATCTGATAACACACCCGATGGCAATATCTTCTAATCAGCGCACCTACAAGTACAAGAAAAGCTGTCTCTAAAAGAGATTGACCCACCGCAAAGACCACAAAAAAATAGAGAGAAAAATTAGGCGGAGACTCAACTAAAAAGACATGAAAGACGTGCACTGCAGCGGTGATGAGAAAATAAGCGCTAAAAAACAGATAGTTGAAAGGAATCTGGAAGCGACTTTTTAATGGGGAGGGTTCTTCAAGAGTCATATAAGCAAAGTTTTCAGTATATACCCCTTCCGGTTCAAAGGCACCCTAAAGGACTGATTCAAATCCGGGGCTTTGAATCAGTCCTTTAGGGTGCCTTTGAACCGGAAGGGGTATATACTTTGCTTATATGACGCAGACGCTAATATCTTGCAATCTCAATTCACATCAAATAACGAACCAACCCTTCAAAGTTCTTCTTATGCACATAATGGATAATCTGATCGACAGACACTCCGAGCAGCTCAGCAAAGCCGCGAAGATATGGGATCACATTCCCCTTTGAATGCTCCTCCTTCATCCGCTTAGCAAACCCCCCAATAAACGCATCCCATTTAAACGAACTTTTCTCAATTTCATAAGCGCATTTTCGCAAATGAGCTGAGGATAAAATATATCCCATAAACCGCAACGGATGGACTTGATTAATCCGCTTTCCCCGTTTTTCTAAGTCTTTTTTTTTAAACGCTAACTCTAAGACATTGTGCTCAGCTAGCGTTGTAATGATATAAGAGATCTGCCGCATTTCAGACGAAGAGAGCGGCAGCGCATGAAACAAAGCAGCATCATGAACCTCATTCACGAACACGACAGGGACAGACCCATCTGTAGAAACATGAGCCGATTGAAACTCCCAGGAAGCACTATGAAAAGCTGGATCTGCAAAAGCAAACTTCTGAGAGGAATCATCGATTTGAGAGGAATATAAATCTTCTAAGAAATTTACCGCATCATCTAGAAAATCTTCCAACTCCTCTTCGATATCCTCATACGTGATCTCATGCACCAATTGAATCGAGAGTTCATAAAACGCATCGACACCAACTCCACGATCACCAATCTGAAAGAGATCAGAATAAAAGGAAGCTAACAAGGAATGTTCAATGTCCGGAGAAGAATGAAGCTGCTCGATCAGCATCTGTTTTGCAGACGCAAATTCCTCCTCAGTGTACCCTTCAATATGAATCCTAGCCACTTCCTCTAAAAACTCATTTAATCCCTTCGGATGCCCTTTTCTTCCCCAATGAGGATTAATCAGCCATTCCTCTTGAAACCGATGACCGCACGCCTCTAAATGCTCTTTGAACAAACGCTCTTGCAATAATTCAATCCATTCTCCCTTCAAATTGCAATAGACATCCCCCAGCAGCTCTCCTGATCTCGAAACCTCCAAACTCTCCTCAAATTCATTCTCCTCGAAAAAAAGATCATCAAAATATAGCTCGATTAAAGGACGGACCTCCTCTAATGTCATGTTCCCCACTACGATCACAGCAAACTGATCTCCCTTTAACCTCTGATTTCTAAATCCCCAATAAGAAGGATAATCAATAATCTCTTTGAGCTCGAGCAACTCATCGCGACATTCTAAAAAGAACTCTTGAGTCCAGAGCAACGTACTATCCGTCACATCCCAACCCATAAACTGATGCTCTCCGGAGGGAGGATTCCAAACCAATCTAAGCGAAACCCCTTCCTCTTCCGAAAGGAGCCGCTCATGAACAAGGAGCGCCATCCCATTTGGCAGCGTCGCAACCTGAATATCCTCAGAGCCTTTTGCAACGGAAACAAGATCTGCAGACAGGGAGGCTTGCCCCATCAGTAAACATAAGACTGCCAGAATAAGCTTCATCCTTTTCCTCCTTGATTAAAAAAAAGATGAGGATAGTCAAAAAGTTTTATTCCGCGCAATCTTTTTTCGATAGCAGGGAAAAATCAAGCATTATACCCAAACAACTTCAAAAGTTGGTTGGGTATAACTAATAAAACTTATTTTTAATAACATTTGATAAAAATTAATCAAATCTTGTTATGATTAGAACAGGAAACAAAATAACAAGGAATCGATGCGCTATCCCATTTTTTTATTTGGTGAAGCTGAGAAAGGGGAATTCTGCATCCCCCACCATCTCAAATCCCTTCCCCAGCTTGCAGAGACCTTTGGAAATCCCCCAGAAGAGAGTGACGGAATCCGCTACGCCGTGCAAGCGCTTCTCTTAGAAAGAGACCTCTATTACTACCGAGTAAAAGAAGAGGGATTTACTATCA